>JAYSRH010000104.1:0-1957 GCA_043721115.1 Fibrobacteria bacterium
AGATCTTTGTCTGAAAGTATTGGGCTCGACAGAAGCTTACCAAAATCCAAGGAACCGCGAATTAAAAATTTCTGGCCTTTGAAAGTTAGGCGGGTTGAATCCACGGCCGAATCGGTGGGACTATATGCGGAATCACCCGAATTTGGAAATGGTTGCTTTAATTTCATTCTTCCATCTTTTAAAATATAATACAAGCTGAGGTCAGGTTCGTTATATCGACCACTATTGATTTTGGTTGGATCATAAATGTTGTCGAACATTAGGCCTGTACCAATGGTGAAGATTCCTCCAATCGTGTAGGACATCAAATCGGTAAGACTCAATGCCGCAGAAGGCATTTGATCCGTTTTCAGTGTGAGTAAAAAATCGTTATTGAATCCGCCAAGCTTGGTATTCAAGTCAAATCCATTGAGTTGAACACCTGCGCTATTGACCTTTGTTAATCCCCCAGTAAATATGGCGGTGGGGTATGTATAGGTACGGAACATATACTCACCCAAATTCTTGGCATTCTCGTTGTACTTGAATGGAAAAACACCTGCCTTCAACAAAAGTCCGTGATTACCTTGACCTCTATTCCAAAATTCAAATTCAGCGTGCAAATCTGTGAATCCGAATCCTGAACGCTGACCAACACTATACTGATTCCCTTTCGAAGGAAGGATGAAAAAATACAACCCTCCAACGCCAACAAAAACCTTGGTGTTATCTGATAGTTTAGCTTCCTCCAACAGCCAGACGGAACTTGCTGTAGTGAGTGCCCGCGGATAGGCAGAATATGTTGTTCCTGGATCCGAGGTGAAACTTTCAATCTCAGAAACTTCCCAGTTAGCAAAAACTTTTAAGGGAGAAAGTTTTGAGGGGCTGTCATCGGCAAAGGCACCCTGGATTAAGAGAATGAAAAAAAGCCCTGAAGAAAAAAGTCCCTTAATCTTTATCATTAGTATCCCTCGCGTATGAATAAAAAATATCCTGAAATCACATCCGGATTAGAGTAGTTCTTGAATAATAATAAAAGAACCAAGCGTTCGTCACGGGTGACAAAAAATGATGCCCCATCAAAAAAGAAATAGGTGGCGCAAATTTCACATCATTTAATTAGCAGAATTTTTGGCGTACCTTTCACTTTCAGCTTTTCAATTTTCCTTCCCGATAGGTCGAAGTTACCCAGGATTACTTCTGTCCCAACACTTTTATTGTCAAGAAGCGGTTTTATGGAATTGTCCTTTATACCAACGGTAGGCAAAACAGTTTGATAGGGAAAGGACTTTACAGTTGCGTTTGGAATGAACCAGATATTGGTATACACGACATCATTTGTATGATTCTGGAGATATATTCCACCGGGAAGCAAGAGGCTACCACCCTGGGCTGCCGTTGTCGCACCCTTAATGGGAACGGAATCCTGGACCAGAACACCGTTTGCATATACAGTCATGGCAGCGGCTCCCACTTGATCCCCAGGCGCCCCAGAGGTACGGGGAGTAAAGTAAACATCATAAGTGTGCCAAGTCAAGGGCGGCAGGGCTGCGTTTACTGTTGGAGGGTTGACAGAATAAATAGCTCCAAATTCATCCAGTGCCCCGCCACTCCCAAAGGAGTCCAAGACTTGAACCTCATAATTGCCCTGCAGATAAATTCCGCTATTGGAACGCCCTTGCCCAGTTGCTTTGGGGTTAAAACACCCCTGAAACTCAATATGTAAGAAGCCGCCCATCAGGCTCGCAACGCTTCTGACACCGCGCAAAAGTTGTCCACGGCTTAAGCTAACCGCATTTTCCACGGCTCTCCATTTTGCCAAATCAGCTGACCCTGTGGCGGAATCGAAAAGTCGGTCAACGGGACCCCATTCTGGCTTAGGCTTTAGGAGGTGTGTTGGACTGTTCCGAATCACACGGTTCAAAGTAAAGGCAGCACCATTTGGTGTTGTACCCGTCATTGCGCGAGTTTCTCCAGT
>JAYSRH010000105.1:0-13602 GCA_043721115.1 Fibrobacteria bacterium
TGGGAGGAAGGAGAAATTGTAGGCAATGCAGGTCAAAAAATAATGGGATCCAAATGTGCACTAGGATCCATATGTGCACCATTTTTCAAAGGTAACTGATGTGCTACATCAAGACCTTGAGCTGAACGCAAATAATTATAACCTGTTGATTTTTAAGGAGGTGTAGAAACGTGCTTGGTAAGGAGACGGTGAGTGCGGCTAATTCGGAAAAATCATGTCCGGCGTCCCTGGAATGTTGGAAGAATTGGCGATATTTTACCATTGAGAATAAATGGGGGAAAGCACTTTAGCGAAAGTATTAGGGCATTTGTCTTAGCACAATAGACATTGGCTATGTTCCATGGTGTTGGGAAAACGATTAAGTCAGCGAGGCTGCGCTTCGTCCACGACTTTAAGAATAAATACAGCGGTAGTATCCGGTGTCTTTATTCGCACTTCCCGAAGTCCCTGCTTTTGGCCCCGAGCCAAGGAATCCGGGTTTAGCGGTGAAACAGTCAAATATAAAGACAGCACACGCCCATCCGGTTTAAGAATGCCCTTTTCAACTTGAAGACTTGGAGGCACGGTGACTTCGGCGCTATCGAGATGACGGCCATAGAGAAAAAATTGTCGCTTTTGACCGAGTACAATGGCCTCGGGAATCAAACGCCAGGCGGGCGCTGACAGCGGCTCCATCTCTTTATCATGATGTGCGCAAGCCGAAAGCAACACGCAAAAGAAAATACTTAATAGCAGGTTCATGCTGGGGCTGAACCGCTGGTACCGCGTTCGATGAGCAAGCCTTCGCATTCAAAGGAATTCAAGCCCGGCAGCAACAATCTTTGCCTGGGACTGAGCACATAGCCAAGCACTTTGCGCGCGATTTCCGAAAAGGTAAAACTGTAGCTAGAAAGATCGTTGTCCGTGGCCGCCTTGCTGTCATCGAATCCGATAATGGACACATCCCGGGGAATGCGAGTTCCCTTTTTTATAAAATAGTTGCGGACAAGCAAAGCCATTCGATCATTGGCACCCACGCAAGCGGTCAGCCCAGGCTCGCGGCCTACTGCGTTAAGAATAGGCTCCACTCTTGCTGTCATTTTTAAATGATGAATATAACTGCGCACCGAACCCATCATTTGTTCCAATGCGTAGGCGGCGTGATATTCCTCCCCCGCATCCTCGGAGGCCGCCAGAAACTCGTCCGCAATTTTTCGATACGCTTCCAGATCCGGCGGTCCAGGCAATTCCTGAAATCGATCATCCACTTCTTCAATCACAAACTTGCCCACGCCTTCGGCAAAGCCTGCGCTTTGAAAAGCCTTGAGCAGACCTTGATACCGATGCTCTGACCATAATTCCTTGTGGCAATAAGAGAGGAAAGCGATCTTCCTGTGGCCATGTTTGAGCAAGTATTGACCGACGCGCCGACCCGCCAATTGGCCTGCCACCATGAAAATACGAAAAGCCATTCCCGCCATATCCGCTTGCCGGCGCAGGGAATTGGTTACCTGCATATCCCAAGTGGTATCGATTACAGCAATGGGTTTTTCGAGGTTGTCCTTTTTGAGTGCCGGACGGCTTTTATCCTGTATGGCCTGCAAAGCCTGGTCCAGTTTCAACTCCGGTAACATGGAGGTCCAAAGAATGTAACCGATCACGGAATGTTTATCGTGCAGGGCCGAAAGCTGATTTTCAAAAACACTTTTGCGCCGATCCGGATCGAACGAAATAAGCACCACGTTAATGAGGCTTTTTCCGCATTCACGGCGCAGGGCAGAAAGAAACTCCGTAACCGGATAACCGCCAAAACTGATTTTGGATGCGGCTTCCGGAGCGCCGACAAAAACCAAGGTGCCATGCGCACGGGTAAGATGCGGGACCATGTAGGTTTTTTTATGCGGGACGACCACTCCTTCGGCGGAAATGGCTTCCATGGCTTTGCGCAGGGTTTTGAAAGAGACGTCGTAGGTTTTCTGCAAATCCCGTAAAGAAGGCAAGGCTTCTCCGGATGTGAATTGACCGTTAAAAATATCCTTTTCTATTTGAGTCTTGAGACGTTGCCACCGCTGGGATTCGAAAAAGATAGGTGTCATTCCGCCGTTTTGACTGGGCGGCTTACCGAAATAAGTGCCCCGATTTCGGACCACGGAAAGTAGTCCTTCGGTGCGTAACACACCAAGTGCCGAACACATGGCCGCGGCCGAAACCTGGGCTTGCTTCGCCAGAATCCGAATGGGGGGCAGACGGTCGCCTGATGCGCATTTTCCCAATTGAATCTCCTCGCGAATAAAAGCAAGAGATTTCTGAACGGCTAATGGGATGCGCTGCAAGTTTTTTATACCGGTAAGGTTCCGAAAAGTTTCAATGCTGTCTTCCAGATGCCGCCGTCTTCTGGAGTAAAGGTCTGCACTGGGAAAGACGCACTCACCACCGCGCGCAAGTCGCCGGGGAGATGGCCCAAGGTTTTTGCCTGCACCAGAATATTACCGATGGCCGTAGCCTCTACAGGACCGGCCAAAACCGGGAGACCCGTGGCATTGGCGGCGACTTGGTTGAGCAAGCGATTGCGACTGCCACCGCCTACTAAATGAATGCTCGTAAACTTTTGCCCCGACACGCTTTCGCATTCCGCCAGGGTTTGGGCATAGATGAGTGCCAAGCTTTCCAAGGCACAGCGCACGATGGATCCGGGATCCGTCGGAACCGGCTGCGAGGTTTCGCGGCAGTATTCGGCGATCTTGCCCACCATGCGACCGGGCTTTCCAAAACGAGGATCATCAGGCCTGATCAAGCTGACCAGCGGAGTCGCGGCCTCGGCCATTGCCGTCAACGTATCATAATCATATTCATTTCCGAGTTCCGCCCAGGCTCGCCGACACTCTTGTACAATCCACAATCCCACAATATTCTTGCGCAACATAATGGTGCCGCCGTAACCGACTTCATTGGTAAAGTTGAACTTGCGGCTGGTGGCATTGATGACCGGAGACTTGACTTCCGTTCCCAATAGGGACCAGGTTCCGGAGCTGATAAAGGCCCACTTTTCACCCTTGCCTGGGATGGCAGCTACAGCTGCAGCGGTATCATGCGAACAGGTGGCGATGACTTGCGCATTCTTAAGCCCCGTGCGTACGGCGATATCGGGAAGCAATGGCCCCAAGACGGTCCCCGCAGGAACCAGAGGAGGGAAAATCTTTTTGGGCAAACCGAGCTTACCGATTACATTCCAGGCCCATTCACCTGTGGCCGGATTGAACAATTGCGTTGTTGACGCCAAGGTTACCTCGCCTTTGGGTACGCCCGACATCAGATAATTAAAGTAATCGCCCATATTGAGAAAACTATCCGCCCACTCCAGCGTTTCCGGACGATCTTGCGAGTCCATATAAAACTGGAACAACGTGTTGAGGGACATGAACTGAATTCCGGTTTCGGAAAAAATTGCGTCGGCGGAGATTTTGGAGAACACTTTTTCCATGGCACCATCCGTACGCGAATCGCGGTAATGGAAGGGCAAGGTGAGCATCGGCTCCTTATCCCGAAAGAGGACATAGTCCACGCCCCATGCATCGGTGCTGATACCGTCGATAGGCTCTCCCAAGGCCGCTGCTTTTCGCAACCCGGCCTTGATCTCCTGGAAAAGATGGAGCGGGTCCCAACGTAGGGTTCCGCAAATCGAAACGCCCGCATTGGCAAATCGGTAGATTTCTTCAATCTCGATTTTTTGATCCGGACCCGAACTTAATGTTCCCAGCATGACCCGGCCACTTTCGGCCCCAAGGTCAACTGCCAGGTATCGGTGGAATTTCTGATTGTCCATACTGCTTCCTCGAACTGATAGTGGCTTTGAAAACTAATTAGCTACGCGTAAAAGTTCATCTTCAGCGGCTTTGGTCCATTGCCCATTGTTGAGCTTGGCGGCCACGGTAGGAAATTTCTTTCCAAGTTCAGAAAGTGGCGTCAAGGGCAAGTTGTGCAGCTGCGGGTAAACGACGATTTTACCCGCTAGGGTGCGATTCTCAACGGCGTCGAGGCCATCTTTGGCTCCCGCCATGCCGCTCACCGCATCCAATGAACAATTGGTGTCAAATTGTCCGGACTGAACCTTTTCAAGTACGATTTTCATATCGCGGATATTGGATCCACTGGTGCCGAACAGGAATATTTTTTTCTCAATCACCAGATCCAAATCGATCTCATGTTTCACAGTAGCGGCAATGCCTGCAAAAATATTGATGATGCCACCTGGGGTACAGTCCTTGACCGCTTGCGCCACCAAGGCAGGAATCGGCGCCATCAAAGCCACATAGCTGAAGGATTCGGACAACGGATGCTTGACCGTATTCACCATGCGAAGCGCCGCTTTAGCAGCCTTGGCCAAAGGCTCGGCTTTGGCGCGCAGGGATTCCAAACGGGAATCGTCCATATCCGTTGCCACCACGCTGATATTGCGCTTGCCGGAAGCCACGGCGCGGATAACATGCATCTGACCCATCGGTCCCCCAGCCCCGATAACCAGGACCTTATCGTCATCCCGTAACTCACCGGTTGCGGGTACCCAGCGGTACCCTTCGCTTTCATCGCTTCCGGTGGAGCCGACCCAGCGGGTGCCTCCATAATGCAAGCGACCCACGCCCATATTGACAGGCGCGCCAAATTTTTTGCCGCACATGACTAAGTTGATGGTGCCACTGGGAGACAGCTTATCGTTTAGGATTTCCACCGTGGCTTTGTTTGGTGCAAAGGCAATGATGTCCTGGAAACCTTCATGGGGAAGATCCGTTAGCTCTGAACTTTTGCGAACCACGATTTTCGCGGGCATGCCCTGTTTGCTCCAGGGCAGCTTTAAAGCTTCAGGCTTGATATTCGCGTCATCGGTGACAACCAGCATATTGCCGCCGGCCGTGATGGTGACGCGCTCATCGGTCACATAGGAATCCTCTACGCAGGCGTAAGGCTCGATCATGGCGATGGCGCTGGCCGACAAATGTTCGCTGACCGGGATTAAGAAACGCTCGCCTTTTTTATCCACTACAACCCGCTCGTCCATGAGCACGTATTCTTGCAAGCCTCCTTCGAAATTGTAGCCGAAGGCCGCGGTGGATCCATTGGTCGGCAGATCGCGGTAGTCGGTTTGCACCAGAACACGTTCGCCCACTTTGTGCTGCTTGACTTCGGAGCCGATGGCCACGATGCGGCAGGAAACCTCATGTCCGGGAACGGTAGGCTTGCTTCCAGGGACATAGCTGGCGATTTCTTTGAGAATGCCCAAATCCATGCCCTTGAGGATTTCATTCTTGCGAGGATGCTCGGTAAAATGTTTCAGCAATTTCAGATCGGAAAAACACAGGCCAACGGCTTCGGTTTTGACCAGAATCTGATGGGGCCCAGGCTTGAAGACTTCTTTGGATGGATTCAACTTGAGATCGCCGGGACCTACGAGTTGGATGGCAAACTGAGTTTCGGGAATGGCGCTCATGGATTCAATCCTTCCTCTGGTTATTTAAGCATCACTTGCCCGCCGCTCACAGGAACGGCTTGGCCGGTTTCATATTTCTGATCGATTAGATAATAAATGGCTTTCATCACATCCGCAGTTGTGGTGCCGCGTCCCATCGGAACTTTGGCTTCATAAAATTTCTTGACATCCAGAATGGTCTTGGCACCTGGAACCTTTCCCGAATTCAAGTACTGCATGAAAAGGCCGGTTTTAGGGTCGCTCCAGAGTGGGCCATCAAAGAAATTTCCAGGGCACACCGCATTGACCTTGATACCGTCTTCGACCAATTCCATGGCGAAGGATTGAACCAGCCCGATGCCTCCGAATTTGCTGCCCGCGTAGGCGCCGTTTTTATTGGAGCCCACCAATCCGCTTTTGGAATTGATCTGAATGATGTCCGTCAAGTATCCGGGTCTGGCCAAATATTGTATGGCCAGCACTTGCGCAGCCTTTTGTGTACAGAGGAAAAATCCCTTGTAATTCACTGTCGTCACAAAGTCGAAGTCTTTTTCGCTTTGCGTCTTAACGCTGCCTGCCTTGACCACGCCCGCATTGGAGATGAAAACATCGAAACCTCCAAAGGCGCGGATCACCGCATGAATCATGTCATCCAAGCTGGCGCTATCGGTAACGTTTACCGGCAACCCGATTGCGGACCCTCCTTGGGCGGAAGCAGCACCTAGGTTTTGCTCGCCTCTATCCTTACACAACTGTGCAGCCGCTTTAGACGCTCCATCGGCATTCATATCGGTGAGTACCGCTGCCCCGCCTTCAGAAACAAAATGTTGACTGATTTCCAAACCAAAACCTTGCGCCGCTCCAGTAATCACGGCGATCTTTCCTGCCACGCGACCTTGCGATCCCTTGGCGGCAGAAACACTTTTGCGATAGCTTTCTACTTCCCAATCTTCGATGAACGTCCGGAAGTCGGATTTTAAATAGCGGATGCCACCCAATCTCCGGGCTCCGGCCATGATTTTCACCGCGTCCTTATACACCCATACGGAGATTTGGGCGCTCTTGACATCCTCCCCGATCCCGAACATGCCGACATTCTTGATCAGCACCACCAAGGGCGAAAAGCGCGTGGCCGCGATATGCGCTTCTATGGCTTGACGCAAACGCAGAACCGTTTCCCGAGCCGCCTCGTCTTTAATCGGCTCAAACCAAAGCGGAAAACTTTTGCAATACACGATTTGATCCGGGGAGAGCGCACCTCCGGCCACAACATTTTGGCCTTCACTGCCGCAAACCAGTTCCATCACTTCCGGCGAGTCCTCGAAGCGTGCGACTTTAAGTTTGTCCGCGGTGCCTAAAAGTCCACGTAGGGCAGGCCCGATCACATTGATTTGTTTTCTGGCTTCTATTGCGTCTACAGTAGAGACACTCCCAAAGGCTGTCTTGGAGGATACGGCTTCGATCAGCGGGCGGATGGCCGCAAGCAGCCAATCGGTATCGGCTTTGACTTCTTCCGGGGTATTGCCGGAAACCACCAGACCATGGTTTTCCATGATCACGGCTCTGGGGCAGTCTTGGCCGGTTTCTTTTTTGAACTTTTGCAAAGCCTCAAATAGCGTACGAGCCAACTGAAATCCGGGATCCACCTCGCCGATCCAGATAAACGTATTGCCCAATTTGGCGCGCAGGATGCTTTCACCCTGTAACGCGCAAGTAAACATATTGACCAGGGTCGAATGGGTGTGCACGACGAAAGTGCGCGGCAGCAAATTGTGTAAAACCGATTCCACACTGGGTCGCTGACCCCGTTCCGGATGGATCCGGGCAGCCAACACTTGGGCCTTGAACTGCGCCTCACGCTGCATGCGATCGGGGCTGAGTTTTTGTTCCAACAAGCTGTCCAATGCAGCTCGTTTCATTTCCACAAAACCCTCTGGAGCAATAGTCGCCAGCGAGGTTCCACTTCCCTTGACCCAAATTGTGTCTGCCACTTTACAGGAAGTGTTTCCACCTCCGGCAATGACCATTTCCGAATCGTGCCCATAAAACTGGGAAAGCTTTACCAATTGATCCATGGTTGTGTCACTGGAGCTGAACTTGGGCCATTCCATCTTTATTACACTCCGAGGTCGGTTTGAATGACAGCGGCTCCAAGGGCCGCAAAAGCTTTAATCCGGGCATCGGCGGAAGCATATCCTGTGCACAACGCACCGTCTGCGTCCACGAATCCGGCTTGTCCTTGCGCCAATAAAAACTGATGGGCGGCAATGACACAAGCGCCTTCCCAGAATATCGCCTTGATATCCTCGGGAACGGGAGCGCTTTTTAAACAAGTGGGTTCCAGCGGAATGAGCTCCAGGGTATTGTGTTCCGTTCCCCCGACCACCACTAAACCTGCGGCACGCATGGCTTTGACATAGGTTTGCAAAACCTCTGGAGAGTTGCGAATGGGAATGAACTCGGCCATATATATACCCATGCCGAGTATGTTTTCGATCAGTATTTCCGGCGTCGCCTCGTACGGACACAAGGGGCTGGCTCCATCTGCCAATGTGGGATAGCAAGGAATGCCTCCCATACCCAGAATCATTTTTTTGGCTTCGATTTCGTTCACGAAGGTTTCGACTACAAAAGCGGGCTTGCCGGCTTTAAGCAAATGCGATCGGAATTCATTCTGAAACTGCACCGCATCATCTGCCCCGGCTTTGGGCGCGGTTCCGTAAACTTGCGTGAGGATTTGGGCGCGCTTCTCGCTCGATACTTTGGCGAACAAGGATTCCTGAAAAGCCTGGGCAATGTGACGCTCTTGCAGGTAGACGATATCTTCGGGACATTTGTGCCGGTTGGAAATCATCTTTTTGACGCCCGGTTCCGTAACCGAGAGGTCACAGCCCGCAGCGATAAATAAAGCCGCCACTTTATCCACCATCTCCCGCATACGCTGCGTGTCGTTGGCGCGAATGGTTTCCAAAATGGACGCGGGTCCCGCCGGTACGGGCAGGAAACGGGTTACGCCCTTGCCGCAGATGTACATGCGACCGGGATTGCCGGGATCGTTTATCTTGACCTTATCCTTGACCAAGCGATCGATCAAACTGATGATCTCCAGTCCGAAAATCGGAAACACGCGCGCCTTTTTTGCGAGCTCTGAAAATTTCACATACACTTGATAGTCGTAATAATTGGTGACGCCGATCACCCTGACATCTTGCGCTACCGCCAAATCCAAAACTTGTTCCACCGTGGTGAAGGCGGAAAAGTTGGGAGGCAGATGCACGTGCGAATTCACTTTAAGCGGAATGGCGGAAACCGTTTTAGCGGCTGCGCGCATTTTCTCTACCGAACCGATTGACTTAAGCCATTCAACAATCTGCATACTTTTTTCTGACACTTTCCTTTTTTAGGGACGGCAAATACTAGCCGTACCCAGCGCGCCTCTTCCGCCGAACGTACGATGTAGCAATGTTGCCGGCTTCCGCTAACCGGACCAATGCCATCACAATTCTTCGTAAATTAAATCAATTCTTGCTTTTTTCAATCAAGACTTTGACTAAAGTACGTCATTACGGTATATTTTTCAAGCAAATGGGAAGTTCCGCACAAAATCGCCGCCAACACATTTTGGATGAAATATTCGGCCATCGCTCCGCCACTGTGGTGGATTTGGCGACAGCCATGGGTGCTTCCGAGGCTACTATCCGTCGGGACCTGAAAACCTTGTCGGAAGAAGGCGAAATCGACCTGGTTTATGGGGGGGCGGTGATTCGCCGGTCCTCGGATTTCTCATTTCGATCCAAGCATCAGCGCAGTCCAGGAGCCAAAGAGTCTATCGGCCGATTGGCGGCTTCTCTGGTCCAGGATGGTGAACAGATATTTTTGGATTCCGGCACCACCTGCTTTATGATGGCTCCCTTTCTCAAACGAAAACGCGGACTATCCATTATCACCAACTCTGCCCGACTGGCAATCGAACTAGACGCCCCCAATACCAATGTTATTCTAATAGGCGGCCAATACCGGCCGGATAGAATGGATTGCGTCGGTCCTATTGCTGCCGCCACTTTCGATCAACTCCGCGGCTACATATGCTTTTTAGGTGCGGATGGCCTGAGCGCGGACTTCGGACCTTCGGCCAGCGATGTCGAATCCGCCCATTTCAATCGCCAAGCCGTACACAACAGCCGCCATGCAATACTGGTCGCGGACCAAACCAAATTCCTATCGCCTTCCCTTTTCAAAATTGTAGAGTGGACGGCCATATCAAGCATCGTCACCGACACCCGTCCCGATGAAGCCTGGATGACTTTTTTCCAAACCCATAGAATTACCGTAGTCTTTCCCGAATCCGAACCACTTAAACACATCGATAAACCGACTTAGGAGTCCTGCATGCCCAAGAGTATAGTCATCCATCCCAAAGAGGCCCGGTCCAAAGGCTTTGTCGAATTCTCACCCATTCCAATCAATCAATACGGCAAAACGCTGAAGCAGGAAGCCGCATCCGGAAATTTCACCAAAGACGATTTGGTCCGCATCCAACACGACATGCAGGTGATCCGTTCCTTTGAGACCATGCTCAACGAGGTCAAAATCAAAGGCACCTTCGGCGGCACGGCTTACAATCATCGCGGTCCCGCCCATCTTTCCATCGGTCAGGAGGCATCGGCGGTTGGCCAGGCCTATTTGCTGGGCGTGGACGATCATATCTTTGGATCGCATCGGTCCCATGGAGAGATTCTGGCCAAGGGCCTGTCCGCCATCCACAAGCTGGACGACAAACAGCTGATGGATATTATGACCAACTATTTTGGTGGTCATGCCTTGAAGGTGGTCGAAAAGGATCCCTCCGGTACCACGGTCAAGGACCTGGCCGTTGACTTTCTCATTTACGGTTCGTTGGCCGAAATTTTCGCCCGCGACTACGGTTTCAATAAAGGCCTGGGCGGCTCCATGCATGCCTTCTTCCCGCCCTTTGGCATCATGCCCAATAACGCCATTGTAGGCGGTTCTGCGGATATCGCCGTGGGTGCGGCACTTTTCAAAAAGGTGAACGGAAAGCCCGGTATCGTCATCTGTAATATCGGCGACGCCAGCGCGGGCTGCGGTCCGACTTGGGAAGCCTTGTGCTTTGCCACCATGGATCAGTTCAAGACCCTTTGGGACGAAGCGCATCGCGGTGGCTTGCCCCTGATCGTCAACTTCACCAACAATTTCTATGGCATGGGCGGCCAGCCCGTGGGCGAAACCATGGGCTTTAAAGTCCTGGCCCGCATGGGCGCAGGCGTCAATCCCGAGCAAATGCATGCCGAACGCATCGACGGCTACAATCCCTTGGCCGTTATCGACGGCATCCGGCGCAAACGCGACATCATCACCAAAGGCGATGGCCCAGTTCTACTCGACACCATCACCTACCGATTCTCCGGTCACTCCCCTTCCGACGCGTCCAGCTACCGGGAAAAAAGCGAAGTGGAAATGTGGCAGCAACAGGATTCGCTCGTCGCTTATGCGGAAGGATTGGTAGCCGGGAAAATCTGCTCCAGCCAGGACTTGGACGCGATAAAACAAAAAATCGACGACCGCATTTTACGCGCCTACAAAAAATCGGTGGACCTCAATATTTCCCCACGCGAAAACCAAATGAGCATCGGCTGCACGATTGAAAAAGTCATGTTCTCCAACGGCACGGTGGAAAGCATGGATACGACCCGCACACCGGAAACCTTGATGGCCAAGGCAGACAATCCCCGCGTTGCCCAACTCGCCGGCCGTTCGCGTTCGGCTCTGGATGAAAATGGCCAGAAGCTTCCTAAGATCAAATGCATCGCCATCCGCGACGCACTTTTCGAAGCCATTTTCGACCGCTTCTATATCGATCCCACCCTTATCGCCTACGGTGAGGAAAACCGGGATTGGGGCGGAGCGTTTGCCGTATACCGGGGGTTAACGGAGGCGTTACCGTACCACCGCTTGTTCAATTCGCCCATCAGTGAAGCCGCCATTGTCGGCACCGCCGTGGGCTACGCGCTGGAAGGTGGCCGCGTGATTGCGGAACTCATGTACTGCGACTTTATGGGCCGCTCGGGCGATGAAATCTTCAATCAGATGTCCAAATGGCAGAGCATGTCCGGGGGATTATTGCAGATGCCCTTGGTGCTTCGCGTATCGGTGGGATCCAAATACGGCGCCCAGCACTCCCAGGACTGGACCAGTCTCGTGGCCCATATTCCCGGACTCAAAGTGGCCTTTCCCGCATCTCCATACGATGCCAAAGGCTTGATGAATGCCGCTTTGACCGGCACGGATCCCGTCATCTTCTTCGAAAGCCAACGCATCTATGACGAGCCCGAACATTTCCATCCCGGTGGCGTGCCAGTAGAATCCTACAGCGTGGCATTCGGGGAACCGGATATCAAAAAGGCTGGCACGGATCTCACCATTTTGACCGTAGGCGCGACTCTCTACCGAGCCCTGGAAGCCGCCAAGATTATGGAATCGGAATACGGCCTTTCCGTGGAAGTCATAGACGCACGCAGCATTGTCCCTTTCAATTATGACCTGGTGCTGGCCAGCGTCAAAAAAACCGGCAAGATTCTTTTGGCTTCCGATGCCTGTGAACGCGGAAGCTTTCTGCACACCATGGCCAACAGCATCAGCCGCTTTGCCTTTGATGATTTGGATGCGCCTCCGGTGGTGATTGGCAGCCGCAACTGGATTACTCCGGCCGATGAGGTGGAAGACTCCTTTTTCCCCATGCCGAATGATTTTCTGGATGCCGTGCATGAGCACATGTTGCCGCTGGAAGGGTACACTCCCAAGCGGGAATGTTCTACGGAAGAGCTATTAAGACGCACGCGGGTTGGGGTTTAACGACCGGATAACCTGCGAGCACGGGCGCTGAGTTGCCACTGGTAGACAGGAATCTAGCCGCAGAGCGATACCGACGGGACTTTTGGATTTTCAAAATACCTAAGGACCGAGGCTCGTCTTTGCGGTTGTTTTATGGCATAGAACCAGTTATAATGGTTTATTTATTATAGTAACTTGTAAAGGTTTATCGCCAAATTCGTTTGGATTAGAAACAACGTTTTCCGAATTTTTAATAATATGGCTATCAAATTAACCATCAAAAACGAAAGTAAGCCCTTGACTTTGCTTTGTGCGCAAGTTATACTATTAGTATAAATGTGGAGGGGTGCCAGATGAAAACCGCAATATCCATTGATGACAAACTGTTTGCGAAGGCTGAAAAATTATCTGCAAAGCTGCAAGTTTCCAGAAGCCAGCTTTATTCCCAGGCGGTGGAATATATGATTGAAAAAGACGAATCCTTGGACATCGTCAAAAGGCTGAATGCAATTTACTCTCATAAGGATGTTTTGGAGGAACAAGAAAAGTTAGCGAACAGCTCTAAAAGGAAAATGAAAGGCATTGTCGAAAAATGGTGATCAGTCAAGGAGAGATTTATTGGGTCGATATGTCGGAACCCATAGGGTCTGAGCCGGGATATCGGCATCCTTACGTCATCATCCAAAACGATGCCTTCAACAGAAGCAATATCAATACCGTGGTAGCTTGCGCGCTTACCTCGAATATTAAACTAGCCTCATCTCCCTGCAATATTTTATTGAACAAGGGCGATGGGAATCTGCCGAAAGCCAGCGTTGTCAATATTTCACAGATTGCGACCCTTAATAAAGCGGAATTAAAAGAAAAGATTGGCCAACTTTCGAAAGAAAAAGTCACAGCAATTATTGGCGGAATTGATTGTATTTTCAAGCCACGGGTGGTGTAAATTGCATCACCATTCAGGACCGGTTTGGAAAACCGGTGCAACCCAAGGCGAGGGTAGACTACCCAAAGAGATCGGATTTGGCGGGCTCAAAGGACAAAGTTTTTGGATCCCCACGGCCCAGTCGGTACGCGCATGATTTGGAATATATTAGCCCAGTCCTCAAGCATAGGATTCCGTATTGCCAGTGGCCGCCCTCGGCTCATCTTCCGCCAGATGACCATCCTTAATAGGAGCCTTGCCGTCCTCGATTAACTTGCGGAGTTTGTCTTCGACGCCTTTCAGCGCATCAAGCAAACGCTGTTGGGGCACCTTATCGAGCGACTTGAACTCCTTTTCCAACGCTTTTTGGACTGTGTCGAGCTCGTCT
>JAYSRH010000106.1:0-13600 GCA_043721115.1 Fibrobacteria bacterium
AGGTCAAAGAGGACGGCGATCAGTTCGGTACTGTTGACCGCACGGCCGATCTCGATGTTGTAGTTACGCGAGTCCACCCGGTCCACCAGCTTTTGCATGTGCTCGATGGTCAAGCGTTCGGTCTTGAGCGCTGGTCCGTTCTTTTGAAGGTGGTCCGGCCAATCGACACCTGCCGGTGGAATAATGCGATAGTCTTGCAAGGCAGAACCGTCCACAGCCTTCCGCTTCTTGATGTAGAGACCGAATCCCTTGTACTTCACCGCGAGTCCTTTGCGCTTTTGATTTTCTCAGCAATCGTGGGCAGTTGATCCATGCCTTCCGTGCCAACTAGATCTAACCACGCCTGTAGGAGTTTCCGAGTCCAGACCTTTTGTCCTTCGGCATGGAGGACAGAACCCTTGGGAAATAAACCCATCCCCTCCCATTCCATCAAGGTCCGGCCCGACCAAGGAAGCACCTTTTCCAGGTCAGGAAGGCGAAAGGCAAGGAGGAGATTGAGATCCTTGGGGGTGCGTTGGGGTTTCTTCTCATCAACGTTCATCAAGACTCCACTTCATTCGGCTTCTTGGCTGGAAGCAAGAACTGCTCTTTTTGCAAGGCAGCTTCCACGGCAGCAATTAAGTAACGCCAAGAGCGCCCGAATTGTTTCTGGCCTGGGATCCTTCGGGCTTGTGTATGCGCCTCAACCCACTTCCTCGACATATGCGTTTTGGTGGCCAGTTCATCAGGCGTGTAATATTCGGACACGGTCATTGCCTGATCCGAAACGATTTCCAGGGCTTTGCAGACTTTCATGCATTTTCCTCTTCGTGCTCGACCGGAAGCTGGCGGGACTGCGGCAGGCTGAAATGGGCATGAACATCCATTTCCTTATACCGGCCGGATTGAGGTTCGTACTTCATGGAGACAACGCCTGCTTTACCGTAATACTTGAACTTGATTTTTTGAATATGAACGTCGGTTTGATTATTCGTAAAATCTCGCCAGACCGCGATCCCGTTATCGGCCTTGTTGTACCAATGAGCGGATCCGGAGATGTCGTACATCGTGGGGATAGGGTATTTTCCCGTCTTCGGATCCTTCCGAAGCTTGTAGGGGTGCGCGACGATCCAAAAAGCGATCTCGAACTTGCGGGCGAACATCCGGCAACGCTTGAGGCATTGGCCAATGAAATCCGTCTCCGTGACTTTTTCGGGCCGGGTGCTTTCGAGCTCGTTCCAAGGGTCGATCAGAACGCCATCCACCGGGCGGATCTTACGCTGTTCCAAGACTGCCTCAAAGATGGAATCCAATGTCACGTCTTCATCGCAGCCATCCAAGAAAGTGAAATGCTCGGTCACCCAATCAATGTTCAAGCCTAGGTTTTCCCGGGGAATACGTTTGGGCCCGAACATATTCCGGCCGGCCAACTTTTCGACCAGCTTGCGGGCGTGGAGTTCCACCGGGTAGTTTTCCGGTGAGTAGACCACAAAGTTCCAACCTTCTTTCAGGGCCAGGTTCACCATGAGCGCGTCCGTGAATTCGCTTTTGCCATGGGACGGGATGCCGGTGACCACGTTCAATTGCCCCTTCACGACTTGGTACAGCTTCCCGAGTTCCGACCAGCCTGGGGAAACCCCGGCTTTCATCCCGTGGTCATACAGGTGGTGGACTTTGGCGATCAGGTCGTGGGGGGCCGCCGCAACCGTAAGCGGCTTCTCCGCGGGTTTGCTGGGTTTGTCGCTGTAGCCTTTGGCGGCAAGGGCCTTCGCCGCGGCGCGGAAGTCCCCTCCGTGCTCCAACATCGTGTACACCGCACAGGCTTTGTAAACGTGCTCGGATTCAAATAGGGTCGAGGTGGTGAAGACATAGAGCCGGTCGGGAATATGGTTCCAGGTGGCGGAGATTGCCCGGCCCGTTTTGTCAGGGCGCTTAAGATAGACTGTCTCGCCGCGGCGGAACATGACTTTCCAGCCGTGAGCCTCCATGAGCGCGACGGTCTCGGCACCGGCCTGGGCATCATAGGCATCAAAGGGGCTGGTTCCCAGGGACTGCGGCAAGCTCGGCCGCGGGGCTTCCCGGGCCTCCTGGTTCAGAGCACGGGCGCAGTCCAGGAGGATGTCCAATTCCTCGGGGGCGATTTCCTCGATCGCTTCCAGCCTGCCCCGGATCAGCTTGTAGAACGGCGTCGGCGCCGCGCAGAAATACCCCCCATCTCCACGGGTTTCAATGATCGCTTCGTGCTTCTCGTTTTTAGCCAGCTTGAGATTCCGGATCGAGGTCTTGCACCTGCCAATGAAGTGGTACCCACCGGAGGGGGTTTTCTCCACGACAAGCCGTTCCAGGAGGTCCGGTGCCTGCTCCTTGATGAGCTGGGAATAATCCTCCACCACCCCGCCGCGGATATCGTGCTTGGTATCGATGTCGATGCAGAACACGCCACCGCTTACGGGCCCGCAGATAACCCCCAGGCCATACGAAGGCGCCCAGGACTTGGCTTCCGATTCCGTGGGCGCGGTAGCTTGGAATGAGGTCCAGGATGCCAGGGCAGGCCGCTTGTCCTTTCGGGTCGGAATTACGGAGAGCCCGGCACGGATTAGTGCTTCGAGGAATTGGTTATTCATCGGTGGTCTCCAGAAGCGAATCCAGCACGTAATCGTCCTCAGGCAGGGGGAGCGCCGCTGGAGCGCCCGGGGTTTTTGGCTGTTCGGTAGTCCAGCCCTGGGTATTTATCCAAGTCTTCAGGTGCAGACGGTACCGAAGCTCGGTTACTTCGCTTTCGCATTGGGCGACGTACGCTACGGCGGCTGGCAGAAGGTGGGGAAGGATCGCAGTCCAACGATCCGGGTATTTGGTCTTGAAGTGGGTTAACTCGAAATCGGTCCCACGCTTCCGCCCCGGGTAGACGCTCCAAAACGCCTCAAACTGCCGGCGCAATTCCTCTTCTTTTCCTTCTTCTAATTCTTGTTTGTTGTCACTCGTTTGTCGCTTGTTTGTCGGTTGCTTATCAGTTGTCTTGTCAATTCCTTGGTACTCGCCCCAGTTTAGCACTGTGATTAGGCGGCTTTTGTTGCCTCCTTGTTTGTCAATCTGATTGTCGGTTTTTAGCTGCCTAAGGATGCGTTCTATCTTCGATCGCTGAACCTTCGTCGTGTTAAAAAGGGAATTTTGAGATGTGATAAACTGGCCTGGAGCCAAGGTAATTTCCTGCCCGCCGAAGACCCTTTTCAAGGGGCGATGAGAAGCCAAGAGTAGGCAGGTTGTCCATACTTTGAGCCAGTCACCATCCGAAAAACGAGGGTGGTCTATAAGTTTTCGATGTAGCTTGACCCAACCGACGCGCATGGAATTTTCCACGGCTGGTCACCTCAATCCATTTTTGGACTCAAGTGATTTAAGGAGTTTGGCTTCGGACTCATCGAGCAGGGAGATGATTTTATCCCGCTGTTTGTCCGAAAGCCCCATGGAGCCATTGAGGCGAGCGCTGGTTGTTTTGGGGTGTTCGCCAAGAACTTGTGCGAGATCACGAGCGACAAGGCCGCAACGGCGCATCCTTGCTTTGATATCCGTATGAATGGAGAAGTATGTCATTGCCTTGCCTCAGTGGGCGGGGGTTCAACCGCCACAGAAGCAAAGGTAGGGGAAAATGGGGAATTATTTACCGGATCAAAATCGGATCAAAACCGGATCGGCTATTCCCACTTAACAGGGTCCTCATACATTTCCTGGATGTCTCTGAAGGTTTGAGGTACAAGGATTCGCTGTCCCGTTTGCTGGTTAGCCAAACGTTGTCTATGGGCTTGGACAATAGGGTAAATCTCGCTGAGAGGAAGTGCCTTAGCTTTCGTCTTTTCATTAGGCAATGAATTGTTCCAAATAACCTCTAAAGGATTTCCTTTTTTGAATGCGGTATCTGCTGAACTATACCCCAATATTTCTGCATGCTGGGTTTTGGTTCGCTTTGGCGTTACGTCAACATGAATCGAAGTTCTTGGGATCATTCCTTTCTCCAAATCCGTGCCAGCATTCTGAATATCGAATTTGGTATTGAATACTCCTTTACCACTGAATCGGGCGCTCAATCCTTCCCAATAGGCGAGTGGATCACGAAGGTATTCAACATCCACCAAGGAGAAAGCTTCCCTCCAGGGATCCTGGTTTTGATCACCTATGGAGGTAAGCAGTTCACGGATTTCAGCAACGTAGCCCAATGCCAGGTAGGTCATTGGCAGAATCATCGTTACTTGGACGCATTCTTCTACGGACATTTTTGCCCGAGTCTCGTTCACTCGCATCCATGCCAATTGAATCTCACTCTGAGTCGATTCAGGAAGATTTTCCCATAGGTGGAGGCATTGAATCGCCTGAACCTCCGTTCGAAACTCATTCCTGAAGATGCTATATGCCCTAAGCGATCGGCCGATTCGGTTAAGTCGCGCTGGCGTGCCCTTTCCCTTCCCAAATCGTTTCGGACTTCCATCCCAATTGGGTCCATATACCAAACCAAAAACCGAAACCCCTGTAGCTCGAACTCTTTCGAGGAGCCATCCGATTTGGCCGGGAACTTCATTAATAGTTGGGCGCTCTTCTTCCCCATCAGTCACCACACCGCTATCAGGTAGAGGATTTTCACCTTGCCAACCTGCGAAACGAAAACGAGCCGTAAAGACAACAATGTCCCGAACGGAGAGCGGAACACTGCTTCGGTAGGAAGGGGGCAAAATTGGTGCGCCGCCAGTATCATACAGACCGGATAATTCAAGAAGGTCGGGAACAGGGACGCCCAAATTGAAACCCTCCGATTGGTTTCGTTCCGTAAGGTGAAGAAGTGGGAAAGCCGGACGGAAACCGGCTTTTCGGATATCACCCTGGTGGCCACCAAGAGCAAACCCCTATCCCATTCCAAAATATAGAAACCGCAAACTCCTGGTTCTGGTCCCCCTTTATACTGCACTTGGAACTATAAAGGGGGGCACTTCCTAATCCGTTTCTTACGCCATTATCCGACACATTCATTTTAGAAATTTGAGTATAGAGCTCATTTTGAACAAAATTCAAAGGAACATTAGGCGGAAAGGGCAATGTTTACCAGGTATTCAGCAACCATTCGAACTTACTTTAATCCAGTTTTTCTGCAAATTTTGGACGTTTATGCTGGTAATAACTGGCAAAATGCTGTGTTTTGCCCAATTCTTTTGGCGGCTTTTTGTCAGGTTGCGGCTTCCTCCAAGTCACGGAAGTCATCGTAGTAGGTCCCTGCTTTCTCGAAAAGGATGCTTGATGTCCTGGCCTTTCCCGGGGAAGGATAATCGATCGCGCCCAAAGTACGAAGACGGCCTTGGCTGTTGAAATAACCGCCGCTGGTCCGGGATACGCCAATTCGGTTCGCCATCCTATCCTTGGCCAAAGCCTCTGAGTGGGCTTCCAGTAAGGCGGTGAGAATTTCCGCTTGGGGCCCAGGTAGGACCCGGAGTAAAGAGGCATGGAGGGTCTTGCAAAGTCGGGACCTTGCCGGGCAGGTTCGCCGTTTCCAGGCCAGCTTCGGGCGGTATGCCCAATGTCGGAAACCCATTATGTACCAGCCCTTTCATTGGCTTTGACCTGGTGCTCAGCCTCAAAGGCGGTCAATTGATCCCGGGTCCATAAATATTTGTCGCCGAGACGCAATGCAGGCCTCGGGAAAAGGTACTTCCATTTACGGTCCCAAGTCCGGCGCTTGAATCCATACCAAAGGAGAAGATCGGGAAGGCTGAAACGCCCTTGAGCGTTCAAATCCTCCCAGGTCTTGGGTCGTTTCAAAGATTTGTTCTTTTTATCTGCGCTTTCCATTTTTTCAAGATTCAATTGAGGTATGGCAGATTTTTCCAAACTCCATTAGGAATCCTGAATGGACACCCATCCTCTTCCCCGCCGTTTCCCTCCAACACTGACTCATCCGAGGCCAAATCGTGCCACCAGGTGTCGCACTTGCGCCCCCAAACATCCGCTCCGGCCAATGACATGGCGCACCTCACGGAAACGTCTGTATGCAGGTCAATAGGTATGGGATTTTTCATTCTTTCATGAACGCTTTGGAGCACCAAAATGGCAACTTCTTCGGGGATTGCCTCACCAAGAACATCGTAAAAACCATACTCCGTTCTATAGCTGCTAGCAAAAAGAATCGTGTAGCAACCCGGCTTCCCGTTTGCGGGGAATACCCTGAATGGCACGCGAAACTCTCTCATTTCCCGCGGCTTCGATTCACGAATCCGGAAATTCTTTTCCTTATTCCTGGTCTTTTGCGTCCTTTCATTTTGGAGTGAGGCTGAATTCCCTTGACTCGTCAATACTCGGTCTTTTTGAATAAATTCGGTCTTTTTCGTGATTTGCAAAATCATTTGCTTTCCCTTCGGGTTAGTACTACATTATTGTAGTCTTGTGTATTAAGGTACTCATTTTGTGTACCATTTGCAAGGGGTAATGGAGCTTTTTTGAAGAAGAAATTTGATGCCGGGGCCTTTTTAGAGCGATTGAAGACCTATTTCCAAGAAACGGACAATGCCGGTCTTGGAAGACGCCTCGGAGTGAGCAAACAAGCCATTTCGAATTGGAAAACCCGAAACACCCTCGACTTTCAGCTTATCCTTGAAAAATGCAAAGAGGCTGATTTAAACGTCCTTTTTCGAGGCGCAGCACTTGGTTTTAAAGAGGAAGAAGAGATCGTCTCTTTGAAGAAACGCCTAGAGGCTGTTGAGAGGAGAATTAAAAAGCCATGATCAAGAAGGAAGAGGCCCAAAGCATAGTTGTTCGTGAATGGCTTCAACTTCCAGAGGAGAAAAGATCGGATGAAGAGGCCACGATTTTCGCTATAAAAATAGCGAATCGGCAAGACCTACTGTTTCGTACCACCGGGGATCGGTATCAGGTTGTGAAGGGTTGGTTAAATCGATACACGAATAATCTTTAGCTGGGGCTCTGAAGCTTTTCTTGAAAGGGCTGCGGAATCTAATCTGCTGAGCATTGTACGCATATTCCGCTTTGGTGACACTTAAAGCTGGTTCTCTTCCAAATCTTTACCAATGAACATGATCGTTTTATTATTTTCCCCATCGACAGCCTTCGCAAGTTTAAAATCTGGGCCGTTTTCACCTTGATAAATATTCGATTTGTAAGAGTGAATGAGTATTTTTTAAGATCAGACACCAGTTAACCTACAGTGCACCACTTGTCTTCCCAGGGAGTGGTGAAAGCGGAGGTGTTGATGTTAAGGAAGGAATGGAGAAAACGATGGATATAATTCGGAATCTGCAATCTCAGATTTTAGAGGGGAGAAAGTAAAATGGCGCTTATCAATTGCATAGAATGTCAAAAAGAGGTTTCCAGTATGGCTGCTGCGTGCCCTTCATGTGGGCACCCAATTTTAACACACCCGCCAGAACATAAGACGGTAGCAGTGGGCCCTGTGGTTAATGAAAAGCCAAGCAACGGTATTGCGGCGGTATTGAGCCTTTTTATTCCGGGCGCTGGGCAAATGTATAAAGGCCAAGTAGGTGGTGGCATCCTCTGGTTGCTTTTTGTAATCGTGGGTTATTTTGCTTGGATTGTCCCTGGGCTCATACTTCATCTCTTTTGCATTGTTAATGCCTCTACAGCATCCAAAGGGGCCGCACTTGCTAAGGAACACCCACATGCCGCCCCTGCGGATGTGGTAGAGGGTAATGAATATTAATCGAGCGGTAAGGCTTTTGTTTTTGCCCGCTGCTAAAGAGCCATCCACTTAACCATTCGGAGAAATCATGAAAATCCATACAATTATCATACTTGGCCCCTGCATTCTGCTTGTTCTGAGGCTGGGTTTTTCCGAAGGGCAAAAAGTCTACAGGACGATTGATGAGTGTCGGCAAATTGGTGACAACAGGCAGCAAACCGATTGCATCCAGGCTGTCACAGGTAGAAACAATGCGTTCAATGTGCAGCAGTCCAATCCAGTGACAGAGCATACGGTCGCCCCCATTTACGACACCACTTTTTCTTATTCGATAAATGGAGAGGACACAACCAAAACCATTCAGATTCAGAAGAGGGTAGACATTAGCGGAATACACTCCGAAATTTCCAAGTTATCCAGCGCCACGGTGTTTATTGCTGTGATGCAGGGGCTTTCTGTTCTAGGCGGCATTATAACCATTTTTGTGGTGGCGAATAAGTGAAACCCTAGAGAAGGCTATGGATATGATTCGAAACCTGGGGGCTAAAATACAAGAAGGGGGGGAAGGTGGGACACCTCGAAAACAGCTATAAAGAACGGAAGGACTAAATGTGGCCTCGGGAAATCAGGAGGTCGCGGCGGGCCTCTTCAACCTCGATCCGGTGTAATTCATGGTGCGGATTGAGGGCTACCACCGTCCGCCTTTCCTGCCATTTTCTTAACAAGGGCTTTATATGCCAATAAATCCTCTTTCCCAAGTTTCACCAAGTTCGGGCCTGGGAACAAGTCTCCCGTCTCGATTTTCACAATGGACCCGAAATTAATCTGTTCGGATACCTGCATGAATCTTTCACCGGCAGCGACGTTCCCTTTGACTGCTGCTTTTAGCCATGACTTCATAATCACATCGGATGCCAGTCTGTACTTGCTTGATCGGCGAGTGAAATTCAAGTCTTTATCGAGCTCTGCCAGGTGCCGATCTATTGTCCTAGTGCTTATCGCCGTAATTTCGGAGAGCTGCTTAGTCGTTGGCTGCTTCATCTTTGGATTGGGGTATTTTGGATAGCCATTCGTTAGGAACGTCACGTATGCCTCAGTAAGGATTTCGTGCGTCTCTTCGAAGTTCCGCTTATGCTTTGCGGGTATCTGGACCTTCCCTATTTTCTTGATATTTTTCGCCACCTCCGGCCCCAACCTGCTTGCGGAGCTCGTCAATGGTATCCTCCACAGTGACCGATGTCAAACCGGAAGCAGGATAGCACCCAACCCCTGCGGCCCCTTGACGTGGCCGCCGCGCCGCAAGCAACATTTTCTCCCAGGTGGTGATATGCCGAAACGACGATGCAACGCGATTCTTGTAGGAGAACTCCTGCGAGGCCTCATTGTACCCAACTCACCAACCTGTAGGCCACCAACTTCTTTTCCATTGAGGCCATTAGTTCACATACCTTTTTGGCCGCAACTCCTGATTGAAGAATCGACCGAGTTCCACTCTGTGTTTCCGAAGCTCTTCCATGATTGAATCGTTCTTCGACACACTCTCGGGAATTGATGGGCTGTAATTGAATACGACATTGTTTACAGCCTGCCTATTGGTGGTGGCTGCGGCTTGACCACTTCGGGCTGCCTCAAGATTGCTCGCCCCGCCGAAGTTCTGCACGTCGCGTCGGCTAAAAATGAATTCCCCGCCCTCAAGTTCTGCCTGCACACCGCCTTGGGAGTGTCGCCGCCCAAAGACGGGTCCGCCGGATTCGAATTTCTGGGCTTTGATCTGACTCACACGGGCAAACCCTGCTACCCCAGCCGCAACAGCCTCGGCTACGCCCAATGCATAGCCCCATGGCCCGGTTCCGGACATACTCTTGATGATGCCCGATTCAGTGACATAGGTGTCAATGATGGCTTGTGAAATCGCGAGCGCCTTATAGGCTGTTCCAAATGATTTGTATGCCTTTAGCGCGCTCGCGAGCGTGCCGGTAGTGGTAGAGAGACTGGCGAGGGAGGATTCGACGGTGAGGGCCTTCTTGGCGTTTTCCTGCTTGACCTGGATCTCCATGCTTTTGTCCGCATACATTTTTCTGATTCCGGAGGTATCCTGCCCATGTTGTCTAGCATATTCGAGAAGCTGATCATAATGGGCTTTCGTCGCCTCTTGTATTTCGGTGAAGCTGGAATTGATCTGAGCCAATTCCTGTTGGTGTTTTGATTGTTGAAGGCCGGTGTCACCAGTCAGAATATTCGGATTGATATTGCCCAGTCTCGCCGATGCCTTGTCATAGCCCTCCTTTGCCTTGATAATTGTTTCGGCTTCAACCAGCGCCTTGGCATCGGCTGTTTTCCTGGCATTGTCGAGATCCTTTATTCGATCTGCCCGTACCTCTTCGCTGTACTTCTGCTGGATGTCGCGCAGCTTGTCCTTATGGATTTTATCGACCAACTCCAGGCTATCCGCATATTTCCCATAGGTGGCCTTGCGCTTTTCGTATTCCGCATTTTCGGTGGCCTCCTCAAGCTCCTGTCCGTCTAAAGCGATTGCAGCGGAGGCCTTGGCGGCCTCTTCCTTTAGGGCCAGCAAATCGGTAATGTGCTTTTTTTGTGCTTCCGTCAGCTTTGGAACATACGGTTTTTCTTTGTCCGGTCCATTTCCGGAAGGGTTTCGGCCGTCCTCTATTGCCTTAAGCTTCTTGGCTTCTTCAAGCCATTTCTTCCTAAACTCCAGATTCTTTTTTGCCTGCGCTTCCATTTCCGGGGTGAACGCCGCACCAGGGCCTTTAGCGTCTGCAAGGCGGTGCAACTCTTCGCGGTACTCGCTGTAGGACTTGGTAGTTTCGCCTACCGTAGTGAATAATTCTCTCCAAAATGGGATTACAGTGCTTGATACGTACTCTGTGACTTTGACCAAGGCAGGCATCAGGGCATCGCCAAGCTGGGCCTTTGCTTCAAATATCGCGGTGTTGAATCTATTGAATGCAGCCTGCCCCTGCCCCGCGGCGTCTTTAGCCGCTTCTCCAAATGATTTGTGCAATTCTTTCGCAAGCTTTGGCAGCAAATCGTTGGCTGTCACCTGACCCATTTCGAGCATCTTTCCGAGTTCGCGGGTGGATACGCCCATGGCGCGAGCAGCTATTTGAAACGCGCCTGGGAGCCTTTCGCCGAGCTGCCCGCGCAACTCTTCGGCCTGTACCGTCCCTTTTGATACCATCTGCTGTAGCGCATTTAGCGCTCCTTCGGTTTCATCAGCGCTTAAGCCTAGTGTGGTGGCAGCTTCCGAAACCGCTACAAAAATATCCTTTGCTCCTTGCCCCTGGAGTGCGGTCCCTCTGGCTGCGGCAGAGAATTTTGTAAAGGATCGCGCAGAGGTCGCTAAATCGAGGCCTAATTCTTTCGCTTTAGTCCGAATAAATTCAAACGCCGCCGCACCCTCTGAGGCTGAGCCGGTTGCGAATTTTAACCCCCGCTCAATTCTTTGCATTTGCAAAGAGGCTTCAATCGAAGCTGATACAAATTCCTTTACTTCCTGCGTAACCTTTGCGAATGCTTGGGCCGCAAGATTGGCAGCGAATGACGCCTTGAACACTCCGCCAATGGTTATGCCGGCTTTTTTTGTGTCCTCTCCAAGGTTTATTACCGATCCAGATACGCTCTCGATCTGCTTTTGAAAATCTTTTAGGTTGCCAAGATCCGTCTTGGCTTTTCCAAGAGACTCGATTCCGGACTTAATAGCGGTCATGGAATCCGTGCTTCTATCCTTCACGGACGCCATTGCACTACGTATTACCTTCTCTTTGCCTTTGACTAAAGCGGAAAGCCTCTCAAACTCATGGGTCAGTCGATCCTTGAGTTCGATAGGAATTTGGATTGAATACTGCTCAGACATTGTTTCTCCCTATCGGCAAGAATCTGCCATGATTCGCCTCACTTCGGGCACCCGAACTGCCAGTTGCAAAAGGTTCCATGCTGCCAGATCGATTGACGATCTGGCTTGCTCCCATTT
Source organism: Fibrobacteria bacterium (assembly GCA_043721115.1). GTDB lineage: Bacteria > Fibrobacterota > Fibrobacteria > UBA11236 > UBA11236 > Chersky-265. The sequence continues at coordinate 11,664 of JAYSRH010000106.1, forward strand.
CTGAACGGTGCGGGGATTCTCTTGCAGGAAACTTGCCAACTCTTTGGACGTTATTCCGAGAACTTTCCGTGTGGCCTTGAAAACTATGGCGCCGGTCCGCTTTTCCGTGGGTCTAGGCATAAGCGGCCCGTCAAAGGGAAGGGGCATTTCCAAGGAAAAAGCCCGCTCGTTTATGCGATCGGCTGGAAGATATTTCTTTCGGTAGTTCATACAGCGCCTGCAATAATTGTAAATCATTAATACTCAAAAGGCGCACTGATTTATTCATTGAAGCCATTTTTACTGGTTTATTATTCATACCCTATTCCCCTCCACTCTACCCTGTTCTACTACAGCAACACACGGGGTACTCTGGCCCGGATTCCCACATCCGATTCGAGATTCGGAATGTGCTGGGTTAGAATCGGCCGGGACCAACCGGTGCCCGAACTCCACCGAAGTTGAAAGCCACCTTGGGGGTTCCCTTCCGAAGTGAAGGAAACCCAGTCCTCACCGTGCCTCAGATCCGATCCTTTGCGGTACGATTTGAAAGGGAGTTCGAAAAGTCATGGGATCCGGGACAACAATGGATCGGAGAGCACTACCGGGAACCACCAGCATGTCATACCTTAGGATCCTGGATTGGTGCCGGCACGGGGGTTGGACTGTTTAGGTATGGGCAATAAAACAGCCCCCGGGATTTCTCCTGGGGACCTTGGTTTCTACCAGCCTCGTGCGGCTTCGGCGAAAAGGCCTAAGCGTGTGCCGCGCGCTTCCTGGTAGCCTGGCTCGGGGAGGAATAGGCGGCACCGGCAATGGGTGCACCTGCCTTGGGGCGCCTGTCCGCGGACAATATTGCGCTCTCGGCCGTCGCCTCCAAATGCGCACGAGCGGCGGGAATATCCCGGGCCAATTCTGCCAAGCGGTAGACATGTTCCGGGACTGCGCGGCGGGCAATTTCCCAACCTTTCAATGTCCCTGGAGCAACATGGAGAAGACGCGCAAAACCGTCCTGGCTCATTTGCAAGGTTCCTCGTATTTCCTTCAAAGCCCCCGCGCGCTGCTTTTTGATGGCTGCAAGCTCGTCGCGGGTTGCATGAAAGGCCGCTCGACTCCCATCTTTGCCGGCAACGGTAACACGGAAACGGGTAGCCCCGCGGACCCATCCGTCCAGCTCGGCGGCGCCTTCGCGTGCCTGCTCGGCAATGCTCGGGGTTTTCTTGGTGCTCATGGGTAAGCCTCCTCTTTAATTTTCCGGACTTCTTTCCGGAGTTCCTTTTTGTCCTCGGCCGTCAAATCGCCCTTTTCGTTTTTGGGATACAGGGCCAGGAAGAAAATGGCCCCGCTGGTGTGGCGATAGTAGTAGATCACCCTGGCCCCGCCACTCTTGCCCCGACCCGGCAAGGCTACCCGGATTTTTCGGGCTCCATCCGTATCCGCAACAACTGCGCCCGCCTCCGGATCTTCCAGAAGGGCTACAAACAAAGCTTCTCGCCCGACCTCTCCCAAATGCTGATCCGCCCGCTTGGAAAACGAAGGGCTCTCCAGAAAGGTCAATCCGTCTTCGGGCGTATTCGGTTCGGAAGCCACTCTATTAGTATACGCTATTGACACTGGTGTGTCAATAGCGCAGTTGTCCAAGGGTGGGATTTTTACGGTTTTCGGGGTTCAGGCCCGAGCCCGCCCATCCCGGCACGCCAGTAGACGCTCAAGGGCCTGAAGGGATTCCTGTAGCTCCTCCTGGCTCAAGTCCAAAGACCCTAGAAGATGCTGGACGAAGACTGGGTCGGAAAACCGTTGCCAAGCTTTTGCCAAGATTTCATTTCCTTCTTCCACCGACAATTTCCGGAGAGTTCCGGGAACCTGTTTTTTAGAGGGGAAACCCAGGGTGCTGGGTTTTTCCATAGACTCAAACGTTCCTCCTCCGACGAAAAACTTGTCTGCAGACCAAATGAATC
>JAYSRH010000107.1:0-4843 GCA_043721115.1 Fibrobacteria bacterium
GCGAAGATGAATGCAGAATACGGCAGTGCAAGTTTGATCAGCAAGGAAAATCCTCAAGGCTGACCTAGCACCTAAAGGTATCGCCGGCCCGCTTTCGGCGCCCGCACCCTGTCGGCGCCCAGACTACATCTTCGCAGCAGTGTAGGTGAAAGTGATGTCGGTGGCGTAGGTGGTTACCCCGAAACTGTAAGTGTTTTGCATGTGACTGACACTGGTTAATCTGCTATTGGTAATTCCAACTTCGGATATCAAAGTATCGGTTTTGGTGGCTGTCGGGGTGGATTTGTAAATGGTGGTGAGCGTGCTTCCAGCCAGACTCCAGGTTCCAGTCAATACGGCACTTCGGCTGGTTAATTTGGGTAAACCCAGGGAAGGCTGATTGGCGATAAAAGTCATGTCAGACTTGAACTGGGTGTAGTAGGTGCTGTCCGTGTAGCTGGCAGAATCCTTGAGCGCCGTAGTCGTATCGTGAGGCGGCGTAGTGGTGGTAACGCGCATCGCCCCTTTTTCGATCCTCTTGGGATCCGATTTAATGTATTCACTAAAGCCTTAGACCAAGAATCACGGCTTCTTATCCAAAATCACCAAATCCACACGTCGATTCTTCTGCTTACCTTCCTTAGTAGCATTGTCAGCTACTGGCTTACTGAAACCGAATCCCGCCGACGTGAGCCGCGTTGCAGCCACGCCTCCAGGAGTTATCATATAATCCATCACATTGCTTGCGCGCAGTTCGGACAATTTCTGGTTGTATTCTTCGCCGCCCACATTGTCCGTATGTCCTTCCACCACTACGTTAGCGTCTTTATAAATGGTGAGAATACCAGCGATTTTAGCCAGGTTTACTTTAAGGTCCGTGGTCAACGTCGCCTTGCCTACATCAAAAAGAATGTCTGACATGGAAATGATGGTGCCGCGCGCATCCTTATGCACCTGAATGAGCGCGCTATTTAGTTCCCCAAAACGCTTCTCTGCGTCATCCTTTGCTGCCGCGGCTTTGCGCTTTTGTTCTTCCAGGTCGGACTTGAGGCTGGACGCGTAACCGCGTTCCAACTTGCTGATTTCAACCTGAGTGGCATTGAGATCCGAAAGCGCAGCAGCCCTTTGTTCCTGAAGCTGGGACCGTTCGGCTTGACTGGACAATCCTTGGATTTGCACCAATGCAGCTTCTGTCATCAGCGAGCATGCTTGCACCCAGGCAGGCGCTTCCTTGGACTTGGGATTCTCCAGGAGGCGACTTTGTATTTCCTTAATGCGCGCTTTGGCGATGGGATAAAGATCCGGTGAGGGACCCTTGCGATCCAATCCATTCAGAGCAACATCGAGTTTGTTTTCCAAGGACTCAAGTGGTTTCAGGGTGGGTGTAGCCGCGCCTACGGAAATTGAATTGGCGACCAGGATCACAAAAACTCCAGTCATTGCGATTTTTAAAACGGACTGACTGTTCATGGTTTCCTCACGATCTTCATTTCCTCGAGGATTTGCTGATAGGTCTGCAGTTGATCTTTGTCTTTAGCCAGAGCGGCCTTGAGGCTCTGCACTTGGGCTTGGACTTCGTTCAGTTCTCGACGCGCCAGCGCCAAGTGGTACAAGGTGGTTGCCAAATCGGCCTCTTCCAAGGCCGGTTCCTCGTCACCGCCTTTCATATGACGCGCTGAAGCGATGAGCAGGGAGTCCGCCTTTTGCGTCTCCGCGTTCGCGATTTCGGCGCGTTTGCAGAACTCTTGGAGATGTTGACTTTCGGTTTGGCTGCGTTCTACCAAGAGCGAATGGTTCGCACCACAGGCCACGAGTCCAAGTAACGCCAAAATGCCGAGTGATTTTTTAATCATGCCGCCTCCTTTAATTTCCAAAGGCATCGATATTCAAATAAAGGTGCCGATGCTTAAATCTAATGCACTAGAGCCGGTTTTGGGGCTTCAATGTGCACGTCTTTACGCTTCCCCGTCCTGGAGTATTGCAAATTTCTCTATGTTTTTCGGGGTGATCACCTTGATTTCAGTTCCCGGATAGGCTTCAAGAAATGCCTTCTGGGTTTTTACCTTGGCCTTTGGATTCCATTTGAACTCGTAAGCGTGCAGCTTTCCTTCATACTCCTCGATGTAATCGATTTCATGCTGGGTAGTGGTTCGCCAGAAATAGCGGCTCACCCTTTTTCCGGCATACTCCAGCGTTTTCATGCGCTCCACAATGCAATAGTTCTCCCATAGTGCACCGGTATCATTGCGAAGAGCCGGAGGATTATAGGTGTTGATAATCGCATTCCGGATTCCGATATCGCAGAAGTAAATTTTCCTTCCTCGCTTGATTTCATTACGCATGTTTCGGCTAAGGGCAGGCAATCGAAAAATCACAAATGACTTTTCCAGTAGGTCCAAGTATCTTTCCACCGACTCTTTGTCGAGCCCCACCATTTGGGACAATTCATTGTAGGAGACTTCATTGCCTAATTGTAGAGCCAAGGCCTTGACCAACTTTTCCAATACTGCCGGTTTCCGTATTTGCTGATACGCCAAAAGATCTTTGTATAGGTAGCTGCTGTATAATTCATTGAGATGTGTTTGCTCAAAACCTGGTGTAGTGACCACGCTAGGATAAAATCCATACATCAACCTGTGTTCGATCATTCGGATCTCGGTTAATAGGCCGGTTTGCCCAGCCAACTCCTCAAACGACAAAGGGTAGAGATTGAGCTCATATTTTCGTCCAGTCATGGACTCGCTAATACCGGCAGCCAATTCCAAGGCCGAAGAACCAGTTACGATGAATTGGATCTCGGGATTGGCGTCCACCAAAAGCTTAACAACCAGTCCCACACTTTCGATTCGCTGGGCTTCATCGAGCACCACGGTATTGCCATTCCCGATCAGTAATTTCAGTTTCTCGGCGGAAGGTTCCTTGAATAGATCCTGGGACCCAGCACCACAATGGCCCTTTTCCGGTGCATGAAGTATTAAATTTGCTTTGCAAGGAGCCTGGGAATCACAGAAAAATAATACCTATTTTATCGGATTAAACCGAGAAATAACTGATAATGTTGCGGTTACAGCCTCAATTAACCGGTTTCTGTGAAAATTATGCCTGAGAGGAGAGTCGAACTCCTACATCCTTGCGGACACAAGAACCTGAATCTTGCGTGTCTACCAATTCCACCACCCAGGCGCGGTATCCACATCCAAAGGACGGGAGGTGGCTCGGAAAGATGGGAAAATCCAGGTCCAATGTCAACCGGCCTACCTGTAAATTGAAGCTCTCACTTACTGAAATAGGGCCAAGCTTATTGAATCAGGGGCATGCAGCATCTCTTGAATTTCTTGCCGCTACCACAGGCACAAGGATCGTTCCGGCCCACATCCGTGTATTGCTTTTTAAAGGTCGTGCCTTTGACCGTACCATCCGCCCGCAGACTTTCCAGATATTTTCCCCGCACCGACTCCAGGCACATGCGCCACGCGCCGGCAGGGGGGAATCGGCCCGTATCCTTTAGAAAGCCAAAAAAACCATCGAGTATATCGGGTACGGCTTTTTTGAGTTCAACGGAAATATCCAGCCTGGGCATGCTATTTAGGATGACATACTCCACATCTCGGGTCCCAAGACCTTCCAAAGAGGGTGGGGCCAAATCGTGCGAGAGCCGGAAAAAGGCCGCAAGGATGGATTCGGCACCTTCCTTGGCTGGGCCTTGTAGGAAAAGGAAATGCTCGGAGGCAGTGTACTCCGCTATTAGACTTTGGGCTTCTTCTTGGAACATGCACAAAAAATAGAATTTTCGGATTGCTATTTTACCTGGCTCAGAAAGCTTACCCTTCACGGAAAGCTTTGCCACGCATTTCGGAGGAATGGGATTGACGCATCCGCAAAATGAGAAACCGGAAAAAGCCGCCGAGTCCGTCCCGCCTCAAAAAAGACGCCTTTGGCTTTCCACTTCGGTATTCTTCCTGACTTTACTGTTAGGCATGTTCCTGCACCGCTGCGGGAGGGAAAGCCTCCCCCCTACCTCCACTCTGCCTCATGAAACTCCTACGTCACATGCTTTGCCAGACGAGCCTGACACGCTTACACCGCTGCCCGCGGAAACCACTGTAACTCAAAGCCCCATTCCTCATCCAAACCTAACCGCGGCCATTCCCAAATCCGCTGGACCGATTCCTGCCATTCGCCCACTCGCGCCTGTGGATTCCGGCCCCTATATCTACGCAGACCCGTGGGGCGGGCGGCATTTTGACTCCGTGCAGGTTTCACTCCATTGTCGCGAGGACTGCCTTATTCTTTATTCCCTGGAAGACAGCGTTCATTTCAAATCCTATAATGCGCCTTTCACCTTCCGGAGGAATACCACGCTCTGGTTATCGGGCGTGGATTCCATGCATCGGCAAGTAGCCCCTATCCGCGTCGAGTATGTGATTGAACGCAATCCCGGCGCCTGCGGGCAAAACTCCATGCCAGTGGAAGTCAAGGGCAAACAGGTATGCATGGACGTCTTTGAATGGCCAAATCGCGAAGGAGAAATTCCCCGTACTTTCGTGAATCAAAAGGAAGCAGCCGATTCGTGCCGAAATATCCAGAAACGGCTCTGTACTTCCGAGGAATGGCGTAGCACCTGCCAAGGGCCGGATAAGGCCATTTACCCCTATGGCAGCAAATACAATGAAAACTATTGCCCCGCCAAGGAAGCTGCCGTTGCGCGATCAGGCCGGTTTCCAGTGTGTAGGTCTTACTACGGAGTATATGACTTAACCGGCAACCTTTGGGAATGGACTTCGACGCCTTCTAAATCGGACTCGGACTTTTTCCTGGTGGCGGGCGGCAATTGGGATTCCGGGAATGAAGGGAATTGCGGTCT
>JAYSRH010000108.1:0-4830 GCA_043721115.1 Fibrobacteria bacterium
GCCTACACGCCCAGCGGGTTTTTTGCCGATAAAAACACCGGTACTTCCAAGGGTCATGGGTCCACCCACATGGGGTACCACTCCAGTTACCATAGGACAAACGTGGTTGTCCAACAACGTAGCGGCTGGCATCTTGCCAACCATGACAGTGGGCGCGCCTGGACCTACGATGGTGCCTCCGTGGGCGGTCATATCGGTGAGGCGTGCAGCGGGTTTACCCATGGTTTGACTCCGGGGATAATCGTGGCTAGGCCGCGACTCCAAATTCGAATTGTTTGAACTTGCGGAAGGCGTCCGGTCCTGCATACTGGGCGGAACCACGCCACACCACGGACAACTGGTTGGTCTCTTTGAAAATCTCGAGAGTTTGCATCACCGTTGGCAGTGTTTGTGGGCCATCGCCCACGTTCAGAAACAGGTTCGGCTTGGGAAGCTTCAGTTGGAATTGAAACGCGGGATAGGAAGGGTCCAGATATCGCATCTTGATCAATTCGTTACCTATCAGGTAGGGAAGTTTCAATCCTATGGGCGCCCCATTGAAGAACTCCGGGTTGAGCAAGGGCATGGGCGGCGGCGGTTGGGCCTGTCCCTCGGCGCCCACCTCTGACTGGGTTTCCAGCTTGGCTTGGCGGCCGGCTTCCGCATCCACTTGATCGGGCTTGCTCAACCCGGCTTGGGAAAGACGGGGAAGGGAGTTGCGTGGCACATAACCGAACGAGGCCGGCTCAGGTTGCCTCTGCCAATTCTCAAATTTACCCAGCACCAGTTTGGCTGGTGTCAGCAGGTTGAGCAGATCTTCTAGATTAGGTAATTGCAAACCTTGGATGATGGCAGCGTCGCCCTTGATGATAAAGCCTTTGCCGATAGGATTGCGGGGATAGGTATAGTCTACCCCCGGTATGGACTTCGCATCTTTGCCGCCATAGGCCTTGGAGTAATCGAGACGGATGGAGTCAAATGGTTCCGGATCGCTGAACATGAGGGTAGTACCACCCACAATGACCTTGCGATTACCGAACACCCGGAGAAGTTTGCGGTAGTTTCCGATTTGGATGCCGACATCCAAGAGCATCGCCTTCTTTCCCTTGGGCGAATGGGCGCAGGCGTGTACTATCACATCGGTCAGGGGTTTGTAAGCGACTAAATCGGATTCCTGTTTCGGTGCGTTGAGCATCGGGTTGCCGTCATCCAAAAACGCATCGTTTTCGTGAAAGGGGAATTGCTCATTGGCGTCCGGTTCACAGCCTTTGTCATGGGCAAAAACGTAAGTCTGTTTGCATAAGACCGAGATGAGCGGGGAGCCATCTGGCCCGTATCCCGGGGCAATTTTAGTCAGCCATTCCACAAGCATTCCGCCTTCTGCCCGCCGGAAAATCTCCAGCGTCCATTCCAAATTTAAAAATGTTTATTCATGTCCTTCGAGACGGTGCGCTTACTCAGTTGATCATCACCATAGGGCCTTTGACCTCCGCCATTGCCTTTCCTTCCACGCTGACCATCATTCCCCCTAACTTGGTCTGTCCCTTAGAAGTCATTTCCAACGTACCGGTTCCCTCGATCTTGGTCTGGGCACCCTTGAGGCTTGCCTCTGCAGTTCCTTCCAGCGCAACCTTCTGTTTGCCCTTCACATTTACGTTCATGGCATCGATCATAATGTCGCCAGCCGTGGCCTTAATATTGATCTTGCCGCTCTTGGCAGTCATGTTTATTTCCTTGGCCTCCACGTCTAGGTTACCTTTGGCCTTAAACTCCATGTCCCCTTCCGTCGTCACAGAGATTTTACTTCCACCCGCGTCGATTTGGAACACGTGCTTGGCATTGCCGTCCTTAATTGAAATTAATTTCTTATCATCATTCAGGTCCAGTATGTGGCCATCCTTGGTCTGCAACGTAGCGCGTTTGGCCTCATCGTCCATCGTCAGCTTGTGACCATACTTGGTCTGCACTGTAAAAACCTTTTTATCATAATCCATCTTCATGGTATGCGCCCCTTCGGGCGTAGACATGCGGATGTTCTTGTTCTTGTCGTCGAAGACCAGCTCATTTCCGTTGGTGGTCTTGACGTGGACTTCCTGATGATCCGGATCGTCGTTCAGGGTGATGACGTGTTTGCCTTTAGTGAGAATCTCAATTACGGTTTTGCCGTCCTTGTCGTCCAACTTGATCTGGTGCCCGGAAGCGGTCCGGATAATGCTTTCCGAAACATTGCGATTGTTAACGGGAGAGGCGTTGGCAGGATTGGGAACCGTTCCCAGGGCAATGGGGCGATCCGGATCGCCTTCTTCAAAGCCAAGTACAATTTCATTTCCGTTGTGGACGGGGAAGTGCATGCCGTAATTGGGGCCGCCGTAAGGTTGGTTCATGCGAACAGGAAGACTGGCCTGGCCGTCCTTACGATCAGTGAGATCGAAGGGGAGTTTGGCATGGTAGCGTCCGTCCTCGTCCAGATAGGCGTACTTGCCATCCACGCCATCGACTTTAGCGGAAAGCACTCCATGGATGCGGGGTTTGGAGGTATGCAGAGTGGGACGATAAACTGTTTCTGCCGGCATGCATTGGAAGGTGTTGGAGTAAATGATCTTGCTCTCACCCCCTTCAAATCCTTCGCGCTGATCGCCGTGATGAACGACACGCACCAATGTGAATTTTCCCACAAACTGGCTGTGGCCTCCATCCTTGAGTTCAAAGCGCATTCCGGCGCGGAAGGCCCGACAGATGCTTTCGCCCTGCAATTGCACTTTTGTAGTGGCGTGCATTTCCGCGCGCAGACTTGCAATGGTCGCGGCCTCTCCAGTGTTCAACGCTTGCGGGCCGTAATGGTAGGACTCGCCTTGACCAGGCTTGGCCGCTTTGCCGATTACATTTACACTGGGCGTGCGGTCATTATAATCCTTGATGGTAACGGTTCCCGTCACCATGCGTTGAGTGCGCCAAATTTTTGAGACGTGGTCCGGCGAGTCGCCTTCTTTAGCCAGATGGGATAGTCCCGCATTGCCAATCAAATTCACAATAGGGGTTTTCGGAATCGGCTTTACCGCATCCAAGTTGTCCGAGAGGATGACTTTATCCACATCACCAGAATGATCGAAATGATAACGGACGCCTTCATCCTCCAGAAGCCGGCTGATGAAATCAAGATCTGTCTCATTGTATTGTACCGTATATTCGCGCTCTCGCGGTGTGCCCTTGACCTGGTACTCGTACTGACTTGCGGTCAGGGAATTGGCTTTGAATACTTCGTCAACGATATCTTTTAGCTTCTTTTTGAGGAATACCCGGTTCTGCGAGTTATAGGCTAATACGTGTAAATGGGGTTCGATCAATATATTGTAGAGATAGCTCTCATGTCCGAAATTTTCGCTTCCGTCCGGGAATTGATTGAACTCGGTGACAATGCCGTGGTGCGTTATGGGGAAATCCTTGCCTGATACCGTAAGGGTGGCGTTCTTCCCTATCATGTCCTCGTAAGTCACATGGCCATCTTCACTGGTGGCTTGGATTTGCAAGTGAAAGCACTCGGATATGGCTTCGTTGAGGCTGAACTCCAGTACTCGGAATTTGTTCGGTGCTAAAGAACCGATTTTCAGGGTAAAATTCAGGATGGTTGAGGAAGACATTGTTCCCTTTCGGGCTAGAATTTTTCCAGCTGGCCCGCCCCTTTGATGTCAGCTCAGGAGCGCCGTGAATAATAACATATTCCCCATCCGCTTAGATGGTGGTGGCACGCTATACCGGTTGAGGAGTGATGCTGCTCACACAATCAGACATTTCTGCGGAAGTGGTGGCACGCTTTGGAAAAATGGTGGAGTCTAGGAGCATTTTTTCGAATTTTCTTTGCGAAATACCCCGAAAGGGCCCAACTATTAGTTGAGGAGTTTGAAGACAATTGACCGGAGGCCGAATGGAAAGTATAATCTAGACAGGCTAGATTGATTCAAATATTCGGAGGTCATATGGGATGGCAGCTTCAGGAAGCCAAGAATAAGTTCAGCGAGGTCGTTGACCAAGCCGTCAAAAACGGCCCTCAGGAAATAACCCGACATGGAAAAAAAACGGCCGTGATCCTTTCCATGAAGGACTACAGTGCGCTTATCGGCCGGAAAGGAAACCTGGCTGATTTTTTCCGCGACTCCCCTCTTGGGGAAATCCCCATCGAACGAAACAAGGATCTCCCAAGGAGCGTTGACCTTTGAAATACCTGCTGGATACTTGTTTGGTTTCCGAGTTGGTCAGGAAAAAACCGAATCCGAGGGTCTTGAAGTGGGTGGCGGATTGTGATGAAGACTTGACGTTCCTGAGTGTGCTCACCTTGGCGGAGATTCAGAAGGGCATCTCCAAACTGGATGACAAAAAAAGACGTTCCACATTGCAAATGTGGCTTGATTCCGATTTGCGAGTACGCTTCGGGGATAGGATTCTCTCGATTACCCAAGATATTGCGCAAGCATGGGGTGTTCTTCAAGGCGAGGCGGAGGCTAAAGGCATCGTGCTTCCAACCATCGATGGATTAATTGGCGCAACGGCAATCACCCACAACTTGACCGTAGTGACAAGAAACGTAGTTGACCTCGTTAAGACAGGAGCGAAGATCCTGAATCCATGGGATTCCTGAATCAAACTCTTATTTAGATTTATCGCCAGAGATCATAGGGGATTGCATCAAAAAAGCCCCCGGTCGCCTTGGAAACCGGGGGCTTCTGGTGGAGTCTAGGAGAGTCGAACTCCTGACATCCTGCTTGCAAAGCAGGCGCTCTACCAACTGAGCTAAGCCCCCACGGTGGCTGCACGACGGGCCGAGGTTGGCCCGGTGAAGCGGAAAAGACATGATAC
>JAYSRH010000109.1:0-4826 GCA_043721115.1 Fibrobacteria bacterium
GCTTTTTCGTGGGGTGGATTTGATACCGGGGAAAATCGAAGAAATTCAGCAGGGAGTGAAACGTGGGATTTTTACGCTGGTAGAGCGCGGCACCTTACATGTGGCCGTGGCGGTTTCTGCCTTGCTTTTTTCGGCAAAATCGATTTTTATCAAAATGTGCTATTCCCATGGAGTGACACCCATCGTCTTAATGACTTTGCGTACCGGTTTCGCCTTGCCTTTCTTTTTGGGTATGGCCATGGTGCCATGGTTTTCCCGAGCACCCAAACCCATGGCCGTGAGTCGTATGGATGGTATGGCCATACTGGGCTTGGGACTGCTGGGATATTATGTCGCCAGTGTGCTCGATATAGTTGGCTTGTTGTACGTTTCCGCCGGAACGGAAAGATTGATTCTGTATGTCTATCCAAGTTTGGTGGTTATGCTTTCCGCCTGGTTTTTTGGAAAACCGATTCCTCGTTACTTGCTGATGCCTTTGCTGCTTTCCTATGTCGGCATTGCGCTGTCCTTCGGTGGAGAATTGGCGAAAGCTTCTGGAGGTAGACCGTTGCTGGGCGGCGGACTTATTTTCCTCAGTGCCTTGAGCTATGCCCTGTTTTTGGTGGGCCATGGCCGAATGGTGCATCGAATAGGACCTCAAAGGCTGGGTGCATATGCGATGTTGTCAGCCAGTGCGGCGGTAATGATCCATTTTGTTATGACGCAGCCTATTTCAGCTCTGTCCCAGTCCACCAATGTCTATGTGTTGGCAGGATTAACGGCGGTTTTTTGCACCGTTATTCCGGTCTATCTTTTTGGATATGGCGTTCAGCTCATAGGTTCCGGACGCGCCGCGATCGTGAGTAGCTTGGGACCAGTTTCAACGTTTATTCTGGCTGCGGTTCTATTGGGTGAAGGGACCGGTATTCTGCAAGTTACGGGACTCGGTTTGGTTTTGCTGGGCAGTTTATCCCTGGTTGGCGGTGGGGAAAGATCTTGGATGCGACGGTTGTATTTAATGGGGCTTGAAATAGCGGCGCCAAGAAAATCCGGTCCAGGCGCCTAAGCCACCGATAAGTCCTCCGAGTAATGCCGTGCTGGCCACCACGGCGGTTACCGAAGGCAAATGGAAAAGTAGGGCGATCCGACTTGCCAGTACGTGATGGTTTTGCCAATCCCGGTAGACGGCAAAGACCAACCAGGCCAATGCAGCACCGAGAAATCCAGTAACAAAGGCGCTACCGGGTCGTTTAGCCATCAGAAATCCAAGTGTTAAGCCAGCCACTACAGGCCACCACCATGGGAACAACCATCCGCCAAGTAGGGAGAAGGTGAACATGAGCAACAGCTGCATTATTTTCCCCTCAACTGCAGGTTGTACATTGCGCCTGGATCGCCGGGCCCAGATTGTAAGGTCAAGGGATAATTGCGACCGCCAGCCCAATCGTTAATAAACTCGTCGTAATGCACGGATCCTGGGTTTCCACTTTGGCCTCCAGGGTAAATGCCAATGGCTTGCGGCTCCTTACCAAGTGTGACCACCATACGCCAGGAAGGTCCATGGGAAACTTTTTGGGCATTGACGCATGTACCGCAACCACCGGTGGATATGTGCAAAGCACTGAAGGCGTCAATATGTGCCAAATGCCGGATTTCCACAGGCCGGAAGGCACTCCACGAGGTTGCCTGGTGGCCTAACAGCTGTCCCGCCTCATGCAAGGATCGGGCTAACAGAAAATCCAAAGTTTCTTTGGCAGGTGTGGTGATGTCATCAAAAAATTCGGATTGGCTTTCTTCCAGTACCAACTGGCGTGTCCGGTCCTGGGAGGGCCACTGATATCGGACACTGTCCTCGCCGAACTCATCATGCCAAATGGAATGATAAAGCTGCTTCCACCATAGGTCGAACAATGCTGGTTCCGAAGCCCGCGGCGTATGGCGATAATCCCAATGGGCCAGTGCTTGTAGAGCCGCTGAGTCTGCACGTGTCGCGGGAATGCTTTTTAACTTTAAAAGCATGAAGGGTAAAACCTCTGCGGCGTGGAGATCATAATTGTCCAATAATATTCCAAAAGCCTGATCCGCCGTGATGGCCTGTGCCGAATCCAGTATTTGTCCCAGGCGCTTGGCCCGCTCCCCATTTTTGAAATTGCTGCCAAGATAATAGGGATAAGTGCTGTCTGTCGGGTCCTGGTTAGCGGAAAAAAGTCGATTATTTACCGGGTTGCGGATTTTGGGCGCCTGACTTTGGGGTATCCAGCCGGACCAGTCATTTCCTGGCTCCGTTCCGTCAAGAATGAAACGCCCTTGGCCGCGCCACTTTTGCGGGAACCGTCCATTGTGGAACATGGCGATATCTCCGCGCACGGATGCAAAAGCAAAGTTTTGGGAAGGACATTGAAAATCCTGTAAAGCTGTGGAAAATTCTTCGAAGTCCGTAGCCATATCAATTTTGAGAATGGAATGCAATTCATCGCTAGGTTCAAATGCCAGCCAATGCAAGGCATGCAAAGGTGGGACATCGCGATTCATCGTTTGTTCCTGGCTCTTTTGTACAATCGGGCCCTGATGTGTATAGAGTACCGTATCAAATATCGTAGACTCTCCACGAACCTTTATGGCCTGAATATCCTTGCGCACTGGTTTCCATTTTCCGTCGTACAAATATTCCGAAAGGGTGCTATCCCGATAGGCAACTCGATACCAGTCGAATACATCGTCGTATCCATTTGTCATACCCCAGGCTATTTTACGATTGAAACCGATCAAGACACCCGGCGCTCCAGGCAGGGAAACCCCGTACACACTCATTGAAGGTGCGGACAATTGCACCTCATACCAAAGTGAAGGCAAACCCAAATCCAGATGCGGATCATTGGCTAGCATGGGGTAACCGCTTTGTGACCTGGATCCGGAAAGGACAAAATTGTTGCTGCCGTTTCCAGGATCAGGATTTTTTTCAAGTGCCGGGGTCGGGAACTTACTTGGCGCCATGGGAAGTATCGGCTGATTGGGCATGCCCGGGAATAGGGGTGGGATACCCAGTGAATCTATATGGGGTAGAGCAGGAAAGGAGCCTAGGGAATCCCAACGGGTACCGGTTGGAATAACCGGGTTTACATCGGGATCGTGAAGATGATAAAACTTCCGCACGAATTCCGGTCCGAATTTTTTCAAAGTGTTCGTCAGGGGCAAATCATCACCCCCACCAGATAAGGTCCATTGCATATGTTTGATGAGCAATGCCGTATTCAGGGCCGTCCAGTGCCTGGGAGCGTAATCCATCAGTTTATATTCCAAAGGGTAGTCTGACTTTTTGAGCGAACTGATGTAGGCGTTCACGCCTTCGGAATACGCGGAGGCTGCCTCCCAAGAATCCGGATGCCTAAACATAAGGTCGAGATCCCGTTCAGCCCCTTGCGGGATTCCCAATCGACGTTGGAATCGATCGTGCTCCACCATGGAGGGGCCGAGAATTTCAGCCAGACGACCAGCCGCCGACATCACCTGAATCTCCATCTGCCACAGCCGGTCTCGCGCAGTAACAAAGCCCTGGGCTAGGAAAAGATCGTGGTTATTCTGGGCAAAAATGTGCGGAACCCCACGCTTGTCAAACACCACGGTTACGGTTTCATGCAATCCGGGAATATGCAAATTCTGATCTTTGAAAATACCGGACTCCGCGTTTTTCCAAAAGCCGGAGAAGGGGTTGCAGAATTTACCCAAGGGGGGAAGTGGCCCTAAACGGGAGTTTCCTGAAAGGAGGATCAGCAGAAGAAAAGCTGTCAGTAGGGTAGGCTTGATCCAGCCAAATATGGAGGGTGAGTTGATCGTGGTGTCCGGGTTATTTCTTTTTTTGGACGGACAGATCGGACTCACGCTTTGCAGCATAACGGCAACGTTTGTCTTCCGGGTCCGAAGCGCAATCTGAGAAGCGAACAAATCGATCCCAGGCAGTTAGCACACCAGTTAAAAATTCCGGTTTTTGATCGATGTAACTATACTGCGCGTCCAGCGAATTGGCGTAGGCATACAAGGCATCTCTCTGGAAATCATTCGAGTTGAAGTAGGGAGAGTTCCGTAAGATTGTAACCTTTGGGGAGTTTAAAAAGGCTTCTAGCCGATCCTTGGCTTCCAAATAAAGCGCCTGAGAGTAATACAGCTGGCCCAGATACGCATCGATGGCGGGGTCGTCGTATTGCCTACGCAATTGTTCCAATACGGATCGGGCTTTGGTCAGTTGGTCCTTATGGCGAAAATAAATTGCCGCCGTCCGCAATTGGGCTTCCAAATAGGCGAGACGATCGCCTCCTTTATCGGGTGATGGCACAAGTTCATAGGTGGCCAAGGCCAGTGAATAATCCTTGGACATTTCCGCATCTATGCCCTTGCCCAAAAGAGTGGAAAAATAGGCTTGTAACTGTGGGGCGGAATGGAGTACGTGATACGCGCGTATAAATGTTGCGCCAGACAATGCCAGGGCGATGAGGGAGGCGATCAGCGCAATAGTTGGGTAACTCTTTCGAATGGAAAATGGAATTCGAAAGTTTTGTCCGATGCTCCAGGCACGGAATGCATGCAAACTGGTTTGTACCGACTCTTGGATTTCCGCCGTACTGGAAGGGCGATGTTGCTTCTCTTTAGCCAATAGCTTTTCGATCAACTCTTCCGTCAAGAAGGATATTGATGGCCGCAATTTTCGGACACGAACATAGGTGCAGGCATCAATTTTCCAAATCAGGGCAACTAGGTTTTCCGCCTCAAAGGGCCGATGCCCGGTACACATTTCATACAGGATGACACCTAAGGAGAAGAAGTCACTGCGGACATCCAGTGGTTCCCCGTTG
>JAYSRH010000110.1:0-1940 GCA_043721115.1 Fibrobacteria bacterium
CGTTTAGAGAAAGGCGAAGGACATTGTCCGGAGGGAGGGGGTCGACAAGCTGGCAGCTCATGCACAACAAGGCTGAACAAAAGGTGATAAAAATGGAAACCAGTCGCCTGCGAGTCATTATTTATCGTCCAAAATAATGATCTTTGGTGGAGAAGCGGAAGGGTGGGCTTGGCCCATCAGGATAAATCCCGCCGTACCTGCAGAGACGCCAACCACTCCTGCCGCTCCAACCCAATACAGCCATTGCTTAGAATGGGTTTTTTGCTTTTCAGCAGCGAGTTCAATCGGCGTGGTGGACCATTGGGCGGGATTTTTAACACTTTCTTCAATTTCATAGTACTGGCCTTGAAGCTCGCGGCCCCGTGCCTCAAACATTTTTGGATCAAGCCGCCCACCTTTACGTCCCAACAAACCCAAACGCCGGTTTAGCTGTGATTTACGCGGCGAAGTATCATCGTGTCGCATTGAGGTGGAAGCGTTTTTTTGAACGGGTTGGGTAGGTACCTGGCTGGAAGAATCGGGCTCAGAACTGTTCTTCGAGCCCGTTCCCAAGCCTAAATTTTGGGCAGAGGATAGCAAGGCTGAAAGCAAAAGCAAAAAACAACCTAGCCTTAGGCCCGGTCCCTGCTGATAAAATTTGCATTTGGAATTCGCACTGCGCAAAACGCGATTCCCTCCAGCCCTTAACATAATGCTAGCATACGAAAATGGACTTGGGGAATTTTAGAAAAAAGAGTCAATTTCTGATTTTTTGACGAAACCGGACCCTAATGGAGCGAAATCTTACAGGTAATGGATATCACCAGATGCCGGCGCAAGCCGAACCCAAGCATGCATTCATGCGGGAGCGATCCTCTGCGGACAATCGAGAGGCACAGAATCCGGTTTCTGCAGGGAGGTGAAAAAGTTGGGTGGAGCTGTCCGCACATTTGACCAGCATATCCCGGGCGGACGTTTCTGGAAAAACGGATCGTCCCAGCATCGTTGGCGTGTTCTGCGGTGCACTACAGTTTTTGGGCACGGAATCCCCTACCGACAAGCCCAGGACGCAGTGGACGGTTTCAGTATCCAGGTAGGCATCCGGGCAAGTCAGGTCCGCTTCAGGACCAGAATAGGTGCCAAAATGAAGATTGTATTGGCCTCCGGTTATTTTCGGCCCAACGGTTCCCAACTTTTGTCCACGGATAACATGGGAGCCTACTTTGATGCTGGCGTCCAAGCGCACATGGCATAGATTCACTTCTACACAGGCCGAGTCCATGACCAGGCAGGAGCTGCCGGGATATTCCGTTTCGGGAGTAATGGAGAGAACGGTTGCCGAAAAGGAAGCGAGCACTTCAGGGTCACAGGCAGCATCAGTGGCGTTGAGAATAAAGTCCAGCCCGGGATGACCTTCCGGATTGGCTCCCCCATGGATGCCAAAAGGGCGCAAGGTGCCTTTGGAAGCAAACACCTGCAAATCGATGGGCAGGGCCAATTGAGCATGGTCCGCGCAAGAGCGTTCTGCCGGGCTCCACGGATATTGGCAGGCTAGTAAAAGGCAGGTTGCCAATGCTGCCAGAACCAGGGGTCGCATGCCCTTATTCTACAGCTTGATCGTCAGGGCGTAAAGAGCGCAGTGCTCGAAAAGTCTTTGATGCGCTTTCCATTCACCCCAAATTGATGAGGTTTCGGGTTATGGCCCAAGGCTCTAGTGAGAAGGCTTTTTTGTACGGAAACGGCGGCGTTACCTGTCCTGTACCCCTTTACCTTCATAGGAAGTTTGTACAAGCCCTTATTTGTGATCATGTATAGCGTTTTGAAATCGGCGCCACCAAAGGCCAAATTGGTCAACTGAGTGCCAGCAAGGGGAATCTTGCCTAGAGCTACGCCAGAGGGTGAGAATACATTCACGGCATCGCCGAAGGATACGACATAGACATTACCCAATTCGTCCAACA
>JAYSRH010000111.1:0-1935 GCA_043721115.1 Fibrobacteria bacterium
TCCCAGGAAAACTCTGCTATCGTAGTTACAGTAAATCCAGGAGAACCGGATCCGGTCGACCACTCGTCAGCACCGCGAACCAGGCACGTGCCACTTCCCGATATATCTCCTGAACGGTAGATCACACTGTCGATAGGTTCATTCCATACCGAAAGGCTTAGCGTATCTCCCGTGTTACGCAAGCCTGGCCATCCCGTCAATTCCAGGATGCGAACTTTGATAGGGCCGTAATGAGAACGAAACCGGGCGGCATCCTCCGTTAGAATTAAATATTCACCCGGCGCCAAATCGCCCGCCTTGCTGCCCAGCGCCTTCCCCTTGAACGCCACTTGGGTAAGACTCAACTTTCGTCCTTGGCCAGATGAATCCAGGGTTGCATTGCGGATCTCCACCCACTCCGGTGAACCGGATTCAGGGGCCGGACACCATTCTCCTACCACTAGAGCATGCGTGGAACCCAACGCTATCGAAAAGGTGTTGTTGGCCGGATTATCATCCCGGCTAAGTCGAACCTGAACCAGCCCAGAGATGCCCGAGCTCAAAGGAACAATAAAGGGGGCTCCGGCGACGGGCAAGGTGGTCACCACTTGAGAGTCCAATAACGTCTCCCAGTCCCCATCCCAATCCCGATCCAGCCTCAAGACCAAATAGGTGGGTATGATGCTTGTATGCGCTAGGCTTGCATGCGGTAGGTCAAATGTCACTGTACCCAGATCCCGGACGTCTATCGAAAGGACGCCTGCCGCGCCAACCGTAACCTGCGTAATACCCAGGTCAAAACGTGGCGCTGCCACGGAGCGACTGTTGTGAAATCCCGGTGTAGCCGAATCCTCTCCTGCCCACGTCGTGCCAGACGGTAGGAAGCGATGATAGCTTTCCGTTTTTTCGCCAGTATTTTCCCAGCTCACTCCTGGTTTAGCAATGGGCAAGACGTATTTTTCGTGGTTGGACTTCCAAGTAAGCAAAACCGTATCGCTGCGGGAGTTGGCCAGGGCAAGACCAGACCATTGCCGCTGACAGACCATTCCACCATTGGTCGAAAGGGAAGAATCCCGGCAGAGTAGAAAGAACCCGTCCGGCAGCAGTAGAAAGGGTTTTAAAACCAGGGCTTGACCCTCCACAACGATTCCTAGGCTATCCAATCGCAAAGTATCACCGGTAGGATTGGCGAGTTCCAAAAATTCCCCTTGAGCATCGGGAATGAAAGTGGGATCCGCCATGACTTCAGAGAGAATGGGAGCAACTGTCGCCCTATCTGATTGGATGGCCAGGGACGGGTTTATAAAAATACCCAGTACTTCGAGTAGCAAATGGATTGAAACGGCTTGCAATCTTGGCATGCCGATCAAGTTAAAACGGATGGAAGGATTAGTTTGTGCAGGCCATCACAGGACGGACCAGAAAATCACTCTGTATAAACCGACTGCGAGAGGAGTGAAAAGCTAATGACCGGAAAATTGTACCAGCGAATGGACTTCAAAACCCTTTTCACGGATCAGTTTGCTTCCACCCAGCTCTTCCAAATCAACGATGACGCCGCAAGAAACCACTTCCGCACCCAACTTGCAAAGCAAGGAAATCGAAGCATGCATCGTGCCGCCCGTGGCCATTAAATCGTCCATAAGCAAGACCCGTTGACCGGAAATGATGGCGTCCTTGTGTATTTCTACGCAATCCGTTCCGTATTCGAGTTGGTACTCATAGCGCTCTACTTCGGCGGGGAGCTTGCCCTGTTTGCGAATGGGTACAAAACCCTTGTGCATTCGGTCCGCCAAAGCCGCACCGATAATAAATCCTCGGCTCTCTATGCCAACCACGGTATCAAAGGGAATGGAGGCATATTTTTCCACAAAGGCGTCGGTACTTAGTCGAAATCCCTCCGAATCATTCCAGAGTGTTGTAATATCACGAAACAGGATGCCCGGTTTTGGCCAG
>JAYSRH010000112.1:0-4780 GCA_043721115.1 Fibrobacteria bacterium
GCCACACCATCCGGTTTCGCCGGAAGAAATCAGCATATTCTGTCCTGTTCGGTTTTACCTCGGGAGCCGGCATTTTGATGGGTTGTTGGATACTTTGGATTCCAATGGAGGCACGTTTTTTCTGCTTACGGAAGATGAGCCGGCCCATCTTGGAACGCCAATTCGGGAAGCTTTTAAGAGCGAAACTTGCGGTGACCTAGTCCTTGGAAGTCGGGAAAATGGCTTTCGAATTCCCTGCCGTGTTCGCGGGTTGCGCATTGATGAGGATGGCCTATATGCTTATATCGGTCTGCAATTTTTGCTTGAAACCGACCGGGAAAAAGTGCGGTTGGAAGAGTTTATCGCCGCGCTTTGGTAGAGTTTTCCCAGGCTAGACCAATGGCTGTCAGCAGGATGAATAGCATTTCACCGCCGACAAATACAAACAATTTGGTGGCAGCGCCGTTGGTAAATCCATAGGAATGGAGTCCTACATTTAAGAGGTTTACGCCAAACCAGGCCAAGCTGACGACTATGGCCCCAAAGACGGAACCCATCGCCATACCTGCATTCCCGATTTTGCCCCATTGCTTGGCGTGCAATAGGATGATGCACCAGACTACGATGAGCAACGCGCCGTTTTCTTTCGGATCCCAACCCCAAAAACGTCCCCAACTTTGATCGGCCCAAATGCCGCCTAGAACCGTGCCGATAAAGGAGAAGAGGAGACCAAAGCATAGGGTGCCGTATACCATTTTGGCGATTTCCTTCAATCGTTCCGGCTTGGCTGAGCCTCCAGGCAGGAGCGCGCGTATCAGCCAAATATGCCCAATGGCACCGGCTAGCAGGCAAGCGGAATAGCCAATCGTCACACAGACGACATGCGTGGACAGCCAGAAGTTGCTGTTTAAAACCGCCACCAACATGTGCATTGTATCGCCATCGGCAGCGTAGCGGTTTGCGATGGAAAGTAAAATAGTTCCTAATAGGGCGGCGCATAAAAGGCCAATGCCAATACTGGCGCGTTTGGTATTTATGCGCTCAATGAAAAGGGCCGCCAAAATGGAAACGGCGGCTACAAAGGGAAACGTTTCATATAGCGAGGTCACTGGGGGGCGATGCATAATCAATATGCGACTGACAATGCCAGCCACGTGCACGGCATACCCAGCTAGAAAGATGTAGACGGAAGCGAGATACAGCCAGCGTTTTCTAACCAGGAAGAATCCAAAAATTCCGAGAAGCGCTAGCCAGTAGGCGACCAGCGACCAGAAAAAAGGTTCCCCTTTCTGATAGAGTATTTCCAGGGGAAAGCGAGTAGGAGAAAGCGGCTCATAGGCCCGGTTTTCCATGGATGCCAAATAGTCCGTAATCCCTGCCTCAAATTCCGTTTGGTTGCCGCTTCGATAGCCAGAAACGACCCGAGACCAGTCGGTAAATTCACGGTGAAAGCTTTGGAGCTGATCTGGTTTGCCGAGGAGTTCGGACGGGCTTTGCCAAGTGACGCCACCCTCCGGGCCTGCGGCTGGAGCGGGCAAAATGCAAAAGGGTGAGGCGCGTAAATCTTGGGAACTGTAGTACATGGATTGGGAGAGACCGATGATTTCCATTTCCATTTTTGTGCGGTCTTCTGGACTGCGGTTTCCAATACCTTCCAGAACTTGGGCGATGATTTGTGCACTCGACATCAAATCCCAGAAGCTGAACTCGGTTTGATCCGGGTTTAGACCAAGCTTGGCTTTGGTTTCGGGAAGGTGCACGGTATACACGGCGCTGGGCAGGGCAAAGGAAAAAGTTCTGGACAGATTGATGAATTCGAGCATATTGCCGAATATGCGCAGTTCTTCTTTTTGTATGAGGTCGCGCTTGTCTTCAGCGGTGGCATTAGCCTTTTCAGCGAGCTTCTCCAGTTTGGGCAGGGACTTTTCGAGCTGTCGAAAGGAGTAGCGGCGATGTTGTTCCGGTGCGATGCCCATGGCTTGCACCACTTCTGGATTATTAATGAGAAAGATGCGAAAGTCACCACTGGTTTCCGGAGCAAAAAGAATTTGGGCGATGATTTGCATGGCAGAAAAATGTTCGTACTGGGTTCGGCCGGAGAACTGCAGTAGGAGATGTCCGGCAAACGTGATCATCGGTTTGAGTCGGCCTTCATGGAGCACGGGCACCGATTCCAGAAGCTTGACTTTGGGCAAAGTTTGCGGAGGATGCGAGCCGGGTAATGGCAGTAGAGACCCGGCAGTGACGGGTTGTTCGGGGGTTGAATCGGGTGCACGGCTTGCCATCTGATGATCCGCACGGGCGGCTTCATTTGCCGCAAAAAGGGAATCGATGCGTTTGCTGTCTAAAAGTGCTTTCGCTGCCGCATGGGCCATTGCAGCCGCTGAACTCGATTTTGTTTCCTCTCCCTGGACATTTTGGCGCGCGCCAATCAGCGTCATCACCACAACCAGGGTTAAAGCCAATGGCATTCTTGAAGTAGGGAAGTGGCGTAAGGAATTCCGTATGCGCATTAGCGGGTTGCTTCCTTACGGATAAAGGGCACAAGCTTGATGAGAAAATGCAGCAAAAGTCCGCCGAAAACAATGAGGCTGGAAACGTAGGGAAGGACACGTCCGGGATTGGTCACCACGGCGAATGTTGATTTTTCAATCATGCCCGGTGCCTGCGCATAGGAGGCTTGGAAAAAAGTATACCCTCCATATCGCAAGGGATTGTTCATCCAGATTTTTACAGGTCGCGAGGCCGTAGCTGATTGGGTTCCACCTTCATTGAGATCCGCATAACTTTCGAAACTGCTGGCCATGTCAGTGCCCGGATGTACGTTTTTTACAAAGTCCGTAAGCTTAAGGGAAAAGGGTAGGGGATAGTGGCGAAGGCGGAGCATCATCGAAACCCTTTTACCGTCCAACGTCAATTGTAAGGGCTGTTGTTCCTGGCCATATAGCAGAATGTCCAGGGGCGGTTTGTCCTTTTCAGTCAAGACCAGAGTGATACCGGGTGCATTCTGGGTGACTTCTTTTTCCGGCTTCCGGGACTGCAGCATTCCGATTGCGGAGGGATTGATAAATTTAGGACCACCAGTAGCCTTGGTGGTAAAGGCATCGCAATTCTGGTAGTAGGCCGTTATATGCATACGCGAATGGTAGGGGAGAATATCCAAGGTGGCGCCTTGGCGCAGAAAAGTGTCCTCATACGCCAGCACCACATTGGTGTCGCCGTGCTCTTCCCAAAATGCAAGTTCATATTCATGATAGGCGGTGGTAAAATTCCCGGTTTCGCCTTCGGCCAAGGTTAACTGCGATTCCACGGCCATAATTTGGGTGATGAAGCCGCCAATCAGCAAAGTCAAAATGCCGATATGGGAAATCCAAAGGCCGAACTTGGACCATTTCAAAGGAAGTACAAAACCCATCGTCACGATCAATTGAATAGCCAGAACCCAGAGGACCAAACTTGCGGCCGGGAGCGGGAAATAACCACCGACGAGCACGCCACCATAGCCAAAAAATTTCAGCTGGGCTTCATACAGCCCATGTTCCGCCTGGTACAAAGTTCCAAAAAAAATCAGAGCGAAAAGAATGAGTAGGGCCACCAACGTAATCGACGGATGCAGTATAGCCTTGGTGATAGGGTGAAAGCGGATCCGGTTGCGCAAGGATTTGGGACGGTCACTCATGTTGCTTTAAGCCTTGGGTCCGGTTATGACTAGGGATTTGCAAAAGGTTTTAATCTCGTTCTTGAGTTTGACTACCCTGTCTCGTTCTCCCATAGCCTTTACGAATACGGTGTAGTCGGCAGTTTGGATCACGGCGCCAAAGATGGATTTGCTTTGCGTTATGTCGCCGGAGAGTTTATCGGTCAGGTCGACAAGTAAGCCGTCTTGTCCACTAGTGGACTTAAAGTGTGGAGCCGTTCGGATCATCTCATCCATTTCATCTGGGGTTGCTTTGATGCCGACTTGTCCCATCCAGCGCAGGATATTGGCTTTGAGTCCACCGGCATCCCCTGCCAATTGGACAACAGAAATATCCACTGCCTGGGGATCCCGGTCCCCGGTGTTGGCCAGTGCCGGATCCGGAGCTGCAAAGCTGCCGATGCGCATGGCATTGGCCGAATCCTTTACCTGCCATGTCTCCGGTAACGTCCATGTTACTTTAATGTCTACAGGCTGCATATTCATAGGGGGCATACCGCCCGCCCCCATGCCACCTGCACCCGGCATTCCCATCGGAGCCGGGTTGGGTTTAAAGGCCACCTCAGAATAGCTGCGCACCTGGGCTTCTCGGCATCCCATGAAACCAGCCGATACCGCAAGTAGACCCGTTGCTAAGGTAAGGATCAGAAATGCCAGGCTTGCGCCCCGGACCGGGGAAAATAAAGCCCTTTTCTTGAACGGAGTAAAACTGCCCACTTTTAACATCGCGGCTAAAGTAGAAAATCGAACTGAGAGTTTTCCATGGGAACCCAGCCCGTGTGGATAAAATAGGGAAAAAATCTTTTTTTAGGGTCTTTTAGAGCCTTTTCGGGCCTTAAAAGGACGCGTCCTTGCGAATTAAGCTGCATTCTTTGTATGTGCATACTGTTGAAAAGAAATCGGCTTCAAACCCCACTTTTTTTAATTAGAATAGGGAACTTCGCAAACCTCCAAAACAGGGGTGGGACCCGGTCCTGGGCTAAGTCCTTGTTTTGCCCTTACATACAATATATTGTGGTTGGACCTGAAAATTAATCAATATTTTGTTGCTAGGGCCATTTAATTACACTATTCTTTGCTTCATCGACTTTTCATGACATGTCG
>JAYSRH010000113.1:0-4774 GCA_043721115.1 Fibrobacteria bacterium
ACGCCGGTTCCGCCGTTGGTCGGTGAAGCCGTCCATATCCAAGTCGGCTTTTGTAAATCCGTATAGGCGCCATCGGTCCCTATAAAGGTTACAGCGGCCGGTGGAGTCACATCGACGATGATGACTTTCGAACCGGATGCGGACCAATTCCCAGCTGCATCCCGTTCTTGGACGAATAATGTATGTGATCCTTCCGAGATGGGCGTTCCTGGTTTGAATAACGTGTCGGTTCCCTCCACTGAGGATCCAAAATTCTCGACATCAAGTGCAATTCTGTATTTGCCGTTTCCTCCCGAACCGCCACTGACCCAGGTCCAAGTTGGTTGGGAGGAGGCCGCGTAGGCGGGCCCGCTTAAAACCGGTTTATTTGGGGCTAAGGAATCCAAGGTAACTAGGCTGGAAGCGGAAACGGAGCTGCCGGCGATGTCCCGGTACGTGCGTTTGACGGTGTTGAGCCCAACGCCAAGTGTTTCCGTGGTTAAGGAGTCTTGTACCACATTGTTCACCTTCCAGACGACGGAGATTTTGGCCACGCGGGAATAACTGTTATTGGCCGGTGAAACGATATTGACGACCGATCCCTTTACGGCGCTAACCCGTTTTGTCACGATGGTTTCATTGCCTTCGGTATCTCGAACATAGAAACGCACCGAATAAATTTTTTCCAGATTGAACACATAGCTTTCCTCTTTGACCGTTTCGCTGGAATCATCCCAGATGGAATTTCCATCCAAGTCCCATTTGAACTTTACCACCGCGCCGAATTCTTGGGGCGCGACTACTGGAAGAAAGGTCACAGCCTGACCGAGGGAAATAACCGTGTCTTGACCCACAGTCATAATGGGGGAATCGCGCTTCACACTGACATCAACGCTATCTTTTTTTGAACTATCCGAAAGGCAGACGGCCACTATTCTTGTTAAACCTGGAAGTACCGGATTCACTTTTCCATCAGCGTCCACGGCAGCAACAGCTGGGTTTGAGGAAGACCATTGAACTTTTTGTGCACTCGTTAAAGGGAAAACGTTGGCCGAGACACTTTGGCTTACGCCTCCCGTGTAAAGTTTAAGGGAGCGCGGCAAAATTCGCACACTGTCAACATTTTGAATCGCCAGGACGCGCACCTTAAGTACAGCCTTTTTGGTGATGCTCTCTTTGGACTTGGCAAAAACCTGCGCAACACCTTCACTAAGGCCCACAATGCGCCCATTCTGCAGGCTGATTTTGGAAGAATCACTTATGGAAAACTCTACTTCCTGATTCGCCTTGGAAGGCAACACCTCGACAATCAAACTCTCGGCAGTTCCATGCAAATAAAGGTCGATAGAATCTTTAAAGAAGCGAACGCTTGTGACGGGTACCGGATCCAAGACTACAATAAAGGCTGTAGAAACCACGGAAGATTTTTCTTTAGAGGTCGCATGGAGGATCGTCATTCCCTGTTTAATACCTCGCACGGATCCATCGGCAGATATTAGCGCAATTGTTGTATCCTCAATATGCCAAACCACAAGGTTGCTGGAGCTGGATGGCGTGGCTTTAACGGCAACATGGCCAGTGGCTCCTCCGGCAGCTACAAACAATGTATCCGGGGCAATCGTAATACCCTCGGGTATTTTGGCATTCACTACAACCGTCACATTAAATATTAACCTGACAGCCGGATCCACCTTTAATGAGACAGTAACCATAACGACGCCTGGTTGAAGCGCTTTTAAATAATTGCCCGATACTTGCAGGACTTGGTCATTTGATGAAACCCAAATGAGAGATTTATTGAAAAGGTTGGTTGGCGTAATGGAAATGACGGGTACGGTCTGTGAATCGCCGGCTATTATACTGATTTCCTGGACAAGCGAAGCGAGCTTGGTGCCGGGTACAAAAAGAGTGCGCGTTGTATCGGTGTGGTTTGTACTCCCATCGAACTTTTTCTCAATTTTATAGACGGGTTGGCCGGCATTGAAACCGGTAATTTCAATGAGAATCTCTCCACCGTCCCATTTATCAACCGGTAAGCGTTCTATTTCGGCATGCTGATCCACTTTGCCCTGGTAGACAGTGTCCATAAAATTACCATCTCGGTCCTTGACTACTATGACAACGGAATCATGAACCGACAAATCATCGTATTGTTTGGTGAAGGAGAGCAGGTGAGTCGTTGGCCCATCCTGGGTCAATTGACATGCCCAGAAAACCATAACCGAAGCCACCAGCAGCAAGCCCAAGCGCCGGTATATGGAACGACCCGAACCGATCATTGCACGCCGTGCAGAGCTTGGCTTCCCGGGCTATCCGCTAAGATAAAATAGGCACCGACTCCAACAGCAACTGCAACGGCCGTGCCGCCTACCCAGTAAAGAGTCTGGTGTCCATTAGGCTCTGGACGCACATGCGGCGCCGGAAGCCCATTTGTTGCGTTTCCACCATTTGAATTCGTCTGAGAATTTCCGGACACATGAGACTGAGCCCGGTCCAATTTTCCCCGCGTCTCTTCATATTCATCTTGGATGTTTTTGAAAATCATGTAGATCATGTCGCTTGCATACATGTCCAGAATTCTGGCGGTTGGTTCCACGGCCAGAAGTTGATGCATAAAATACTTACCCTTTTCGCGGGTTTCGTATTTGGCGGCGTACATCACCCCAAGATGTTTGAAAATGAAAACGCTGTCATTATGTGTATAGCCAGGTTTTGCTTTAAGGCCATTCTCAAGCTTTTCAATGGCTTGATCAAAATCGCCATCCATGTAAAGTTTACGAATGAGGGTGGTATCCAGGAGTGGAGCCGGTTCCTTGCTTGGAGCGGTGAAAACAACGGTTTGTACGGGTACTGGTTTTGCCTTGGACTGCCCAATAGTAGGCAAGCAAATGGCCAGGAATATCCACCAAAAACCAACAGATTGAAAACAAGAAAATTTCAGCACACTGTCCTCCACATTTCATTTCTAAGCGCTATTAGCCTATAAAGTAATCTATATCGTTCACTCCAGGTTTGATGGCCATCACATTCCAGCATAAATTTTTAGGGGACCCCCAGCGAAACCTAAAAAAGTGTCAATAAAAGCGACACTGGGACGGCTCACGGCCTGGAAATACCTTAAAATCGGCGTGTTTTGAGGAAATAGAATGGACCTCCCAGTAGAGAGGCTAAAAGTATACAGATATGCACCAGCGCAATGATTTCACTTCCGCCCTGCAAAACCCCCACGTTTCGGTAAATCATTTCACCGGCAGCTTCGCCCACTCCCACGCCAGATGGGGAAATGGGTAAGCCGTTGATCATAGTCATGGTGGGCACCACAAAGCCATGCACTAACCAAGGGATGGTTAAGCCCAAGGTACGGGCGAAAAGAATGTACATGAGGATTAAACCGGCATCGACAACAAAACCAATTCCCAAAACCAGTAACAACCCTTTAGGTCTTAGCCGAAATATCAGCAGTGATTTGGCGAATGATTTGATAATTCTTCCGCCAGGTAGTTTTCCAAGAGTTTGGTGTTCCAAAAAGCGGCTGGAATAGGGAGAGAGAAAAAAGGCGATGGCCAAAGTGAACAGGAGGAATACACAGGCATAGAATAAACTGTTGATGCGAAGCGCCGTTGAATCCTTCCAAAGTGAATAATTGAGCCCCGCCATGATCATGCCCATGCATAAAAGCCCATAGGTTCCCACCAGCCGATCCATGGCAATAGAAGTCAAAGCCAAAGAAGCTTCTCCATCTTTGTGATCCTGGAATAAATAGTATCCCTTGATGACGTCTCCACCGTTTCCACCGGGAATCAAAGTGTTGAAAAATAGACCGATCATTTGCAGAGTCAGGCATCGCCAAGCCGACACCTTGAGTCCAGCATTGAGAAGGATCAGGTACCACCGCAACCAACCCGCTAAAACAACGGGAACCAAATAGGTGACTAAGCCGAAAAAGCATAACCACGGGTGGGAGACAATAGCTTGAGTAACAAGGACGGGATCCAACGCGCCCGAACGAACCATGGCCCATATGACCGCACCGCCCAAGGCGAATTTTAGGAGGTGCTGAACTAGAGGGGGAATTTTAAATCGGCTGGTGGCGACAACCGTCTTGCTGGTTTCCATCGACACTGCATTATAGCTTTTTAATCTGTAGCAGGAGGCTGGCCGCCAATGGCGTTAGGAGTTGAGACCGGAACTTGGACTGGGGTTCGATAAAAGAAATAAAATGGGGCACCGAAAAGCGAAACAATCATAATGCAAATGTGCACCAAGGCCATGACTTCACTGCCCCCTTGCGCAACACCCAGGCTGCGATAGATCACTTCTCCCGCTGCTTCTCCCACGCCTAGCCCAGAAGGTGAAATGGGTATGCCATTGATCATCGTCAAAGTTGGAACTACAAAGCCATGCACAAAGAGCGGCAGCTTCAGCTCCAAGGCCAGCGCAGAAAAATAATAGAGTAGGATAAGTCCGCAGTCTACGATGATGCCCAATCCCAGCGCCAGGATCAAGCCGGTCGGACGTTGCCGGTAGAGCAGCAGGGATGCAAAAAGAGATTTCAGAAACCGGCCCCCAGGTAGGCGGAATAGCGCCGGGTGCCTTAAGAAGCGGTGGGATAAAGGCGAAAAAAAGAATGCGATGGCGGCGGTGAAAACAAAATAGACTCCCGCATAAAAAAGGCTATTGAGTCTTAAGGATCCGGAATCTTTCCAGAGAGGGTAATTGAGGAAAGTCATCGCCATCGCCACAGTGAGTAGGGCATAGAGTCCAATTAGGCGGTCCATGGCAATTGAGGTTAGGG
>JAYSRH010000114.1:0-4762 GCA_043721115.1 Fibrobacteria bacterium
CAACCCGGTTTTTTGTCAATATACCCAACCCCACTAACAGGTCTAAATGGCGAGCAGCGGATTTTCTTTCGACGCCGGTATTCCGCACGACAAACTCTACTTTGCAATACGGGTTCTCGTATAATGTTTCAACCAATTCTCTGGAATAGATGCGCGGTATTTCCGATTTCAATTTTTCAGTGGTGCCATCGAGTGACGACTTTATTTGGATGATTTTATGCAGTGTTTCCTGAGAGACTTCTCTTAGGCCCTTTAGGATGTAGTTCATCCATTCCTCCCAATTTTCATGCAAATTGACGTTATTTAAAAGCGTGTAATACTCGCTTTTGCTTTTTGAAATGTAGGAGCTTAGGTACACGATGGGGATATCCAAAATATTTTTCACAAGCAGGTAAAGAATGTTGATCAGCCTACCGGTTCTTCCATTCCCATCATAATAAGGATGTATGGATTCGAATTGATGGTGGATGATGGCAAGATTGATCAAGGTGGGTTCGCATGTATTGAAATACTCCAATAAATTATCCATCAATCCCGATATAAATTGGGGCTCAGGCGGAGTATAAATTATTGAACCCGTCTTATCATTGATCAATTGTGTGCCGGGCGTTTTCCGGATTCCAGCACTGTTTCCAATGAGTATCGCTTGCAAATCATCTACATCCTGCCGTCTTAAAAACCCTTTGACCTTTACCATTTCGAAGCCAACTAGAAGTGCTTTACGGTACAGGATGACTTCCTCCGTTTGCAAATCGGAATTCTTATACTCCGCAGAAATCCCTTGGTAGAGTTTGTCCCGGGTAGTAATGATATTTTCAATTTCCGAACTGTCTTGGGCTTCTTGTAAAACCACGGCATTGATCAAAATGCTTTGATTCGGAATGATTTTTGCCTGTCCCTTTAATTCGGCCAATGCTGCGCGCGCGGTGGCTTCGGCTTTCCAGATCGAAAGTGATGAAAAATGCTTTTCTTCTGGGGGAATGAGTGGAAGCTCATTAAAGGGTACTTTTGGGTCACATGCAGTTCTCATGTACTAAAAATACAATAAATGGTGCATGAAATCCATAATATGTACTAAAAAATATATAAATGGTACGTGTAAATAGCTTGAATCGAGCTTATCCGAGCCCTTTTAGGTATTCCGGTAGGCCCGATTCCCTTGCCATTTTATGGGCAACCGCTTCCATAAAGACCTCCCTGGATCCATAAATGCCTGCAAAATATCTGGCTCGGGTAATGGCCGTATATAGGCTTTCCTTGGTGAGCAGGCGGTTGCCGGATTCGGGCAGGACCAGGAGAACGTGATCGTATTCAGAGCCTTGGCTTTTGTGAATGGTCATGGCGAATGCGATTTCATAACGCGGAAGAAAGGTGGCAGGGAAATGTACGAAGCTGTCTCCGCGGCGGAAAAATCCCATCGGTCGGCCTTGTAGGCGCAGGTATATTCCGACATCGCCATTGAACAAACCTTTGGAATAGTCGTTTTGAAGGATTAGAATGGGCTAGCCATGAAAGCCTTCAGCCGATTTTAATGGCGCTTTAGGATCCCAAGTGCGGATAAGATTTTCACGGAGGGTTTGATTGATGGTCGTGCAGCCATGCCAGCCTTTGCGAGTGAAGGTGAGAATGCGGGCTTGATCAAGGAGCGTGAAAAGTTTGGACAGAACCGGTTTGAAGGCTTCCTCTTCCATGGACTTGAAAGTGGACAGCGTAGCAAGTAGTGCCGCATAGGAATCCTGCCCAAGGTAATGATGCGTGACCCAAGCATCCAACCAAAATTTCCAACTGCTACGGAACTCGATTGGCGATGTCTCGGACGTGTGGGGAAGGAGCAAACGGCAGCCACCTCCAAAGGACAAGGTATGGCCTTGTTGTACTGGCAAGCTAAGGGCTGGACCCATTTTTTCCAAGGCGCCTATGGCATCTTGGGCATTGATTCTCTGCGTCACATCCAAGATACCGGCTTCAGACCTGTGGCTGAATTCCAACATGGCGATATTATCGCGTAGGGGATGATCGCTTGCATGCTTATCTGGAATCAAATCGGCCAGCATGGATCCAGAATCGATGGAAGGCAATTGGTCTTTGTCCCCGAGGAGCACCAAACAAGTGTTTTCTTCCAGGGCATTTAAAAGCCGGGAGAATACGAATATATCCACCATCGACACTTCATCGATCACCACGAGATCTGCCGGCAAAGGGCGATAGGCGCGGTAGAAATACTCGCCGGTGGAAGGATTATAGCGGAGCAAGGAGTGAAGGGTCTCACAGGATAAGTTGGCAAGGTGCTGGTCGAGATGGAATTCCGTAGACTCAGGGCTAGGATAGCGAATGCTTTCCAAGCTTCGTTGGATAGATTCCGCAAGCCGCTGGGCGGCCCGGCCGGTTGGTGCGGTCAAACGAATGCGGGGGAAGGGTGGGGGTGTTTCGGATTTGGGAGAAGGGGATTCTGCAAGGCGGACAAACCAGGCTCGGGTCCATGCGCGCAGCAGGTTTGCGGCAAGAGACGTTTTCCCAGTACCCGGTCCACCGGAAATCAACGTGAAGCGTTTGCGCAATGCCAGTCGCAAAGCGGATTGTTGCCCGTCATCGAATGCAATGGACCGGGAATCCGGAGTGAAACCGAGGCGCAGGGGTAACCTTTCCAGTACGGTTGCCAGGATCGCTTCCGTCTTTTCCAACGGAGTAATTTGATCAGGGGCCAAAAGCAAATGCTTCAGCTTTAGGCTTACGGCCACTTCTGCACTGTGATGCTTCTGAAAATAAAGTGCGTCACTGGACTGGATGAGCGGCAAATATTCCGGTGGGGATCCTAATACGGATGCATAGATTCCGGTCAAACGGTTTTGCGTAAATTCTTCCACCAGGCGATTTGCCAGCTTGGGGATATCTTCACATGCCTCCAGTAATTGTGGATCCAATTGTGCATCGGTACCGAATAGGTTAGCTGGGGGCGTGGCTGAGAGGCCAATTAGACTTGTCAGAAAATCCTGGCACAATTGCGTTAGGCTTTCTGAGTGCAACCGTATCCGCACGCCTCCCGCATGGACCGTTTTCAGCAAACAGGCTACAACGGTTGGAAAGGCCAAATCCTGCGGGCGTTCGATGCGGCGACACAGAGTTAAAATAAGGGCTGCGTCGACACCATCCAGAATATCCTTTTCCAGAGCCAGCGCTTCCAGTTTGGGCCAAATGGACGTGTACACTTTTGCTTTGGTTTTCATTCCACACCTGCATTTCGCCCAAGAAGGTGAGCGGCCCCAAGCGGGTGGTGAATGCCCGTGGCAGCCATGACCTTGGCCAAGTGCTCCGGAAATTGCGTTTGCATTTGATCCAAAGTGGGACGAATCGTGAAGATGCCGGATGCGTCCGCGATTCGCATTCCGCGCATGTAGATGTAGTAAAGGCCTCCAAAGTGGGTGTTAAAATCATAATCCGGAATGAGGCTGCGCAGCCATTTGTCGAGTGCTAGGGAGTAGAGCATGTACTGCAGGTCATATTGGGAAGCTTGTATACTGGCCTCCAAATCGATGCGGTCATAGCGTTCTAAATAATTGGATTTCCAATCGAGGAGATAGTAACGGCCCCGGTACCGGAAAACAAGATCAATAAATCCGCCCATGTATCCATCGGGACCTGCGTCACCCAATTGTACTGGGTAGGGAAAAAGAAATTCCATTTCTGGCCGGTAATCGGATACCTGCGTCAAGGCAAAGGCGTCGTCTCCGAAAGGATCGGGAAGTTTCGTGTGTAACGTGTTCCATACAACTCCGGTAACCGCTGCCAGCCACGTTTCGTCGAGGCGATACTCGCGCATGCGCTCAGTAATGAGGTCCAGGGTAGGGCGGTGTAATAGGAGAGCGTCCGGTCCTAATGCTTGCGCGACAACCGCGAAATCTATGTCTTCTAGAATTTCGTGAAACATATTGCCGATGTCTTTGCCTCGTGGCAGACTGTTGGCCGGATAGGGGGAAGAAAGGGGTTGAACCGATTCTGAGCCTTCGGCGCTGTCCGGTATCTCCTCCGTTACTGGAGATTCTTCTTTGTCAAAACGGCCATCCACAGCATCGACGGTTATGCCATGGCTGTGGTGGACAAGTTGGGAATAGGACAAAAGCCGTCGGCGTCGCTTGGCAAAATCAGCGGTAGGATGTGTCAGAGGATCCGTTTGGGGAAAATCAGTGAAAAAATATTTCGGCAAGAATTGGGTATCGGCCTGGAATTGGGTATTGGGCAGGGATTGGATATGGAGTATGAATTCGTTTTCCGGAACTGAAGCTTGGGCAGCATCAGGCACCTGGTCCACTTTCGAAAATAAGATCAAGCTAGGGTGGTGGACAGCCGCGGCAAGCAAGGCTTGGCCCACAAAGCCACCCAATGGACCGAATTGGGTTGTCCCCTGAGGCTTTGGAAATACTGGAACGTATAGTTTGTAGCGGGCCCGGGTCAAGGCAACATAAAAGAGCCGGCGTTCCTCATTTTCGGATTCAAACTTATGCGCGGCAATGGCATTGGCATCTTTGGTATCCAACTGGTAGATGGTATTCAGGCCTTCCCGGTATTTAAAATATTCTGGAGTACGGCCTCTAGATGTACTGGCCAGAAATACGACGGGAAATTCCAAGCCCTTGCTGACATGCATCGTCATCAAGCTCACTTTATGGCCTTCTGAATCCTCGCGGTGGAAATCCTGTTCGTCTTCGGTGAGGGCCGTCCCAAGGCGCAAATCGCGCAGGGTCCGTACCAATCCTGCCAAGTCAAG
>JAYSRH010000115.1:0-1917 GCA_043721115.1 Fibrobacteria bacterium
AAGTTTTTTTTGCATAGTGTCCAATTCCCAAGGATGGAAATAAACCATGGCGGGCAAGCCACTCAAGTTTTTCTGCTCGATATAGCGGTCCGTAACTCGATAGGGATAGAGCCGCAAATAGCCGCCACCAGATATTGGCAGCACCTTATTGCCCAATCCCAATGTGGACATGGGGACTTCGGTCAACGTGCCGCCATTTTGAAATTCCATGGTGTGGGGCAACCGGTTTGGATAACGATGGATGCCATAACGTTCTCGCTTAATGGGGAAAATACTGGAATCGTATTCGATTCCGTAGCGGGCCAGAATTTCTAAAGCCCAAAGTGTTGAAGCGACTATGGAAAAATTGGAAGCCCTGTGCCCGATGACCTTTTGGGATGTGAGTCTGCTCAGCGAAACCAGGGATTTTTCCAGATCCTCGGTAAATTGGGTCGGGGTCATATCAGTCAGTAGATTGTGGTAGTACCCGTGCGTGCCTATTTCATGGCCTTCAGCCGCGATCATTCGGACGACATCGGGAAAATGATCCGCCACCCAGCCCAACACAAAAAATGTGGCTTTGGTATCATGGGTTCGGAAAAGATCTAGGATTTTCTTGACGTTGGCAACGACGCGAGTGGGCTGCAAATGCCATGTTGAAGTAGAAACCCGCTCCTTCAAATTATAGGCGTGGAACCAACATTCCACATCCACGGTCATAAAGTTTTTAATGGTATCCTGCGGTCGATGAAGTTCAATGACTTTATCAAGATGAATTTCTTTCAGCATCTTTTGAATTCGAGGACTGGAATTTTTAACCGCTACACGGCCACCGTTTTGCTTAACCTTCAAAACAAGATTGATAAGGAAGCCTAAGTCTTCCAGGTCGAAATTCTCATCTGGACTGAGTTGTACATCGAGTGGCTTGCCGGAATCAATGGGCATGTCCTTTAAGGTGCGGCCAATTTCAAAAGGACTGCTGCCTACCATAATAATCGATTTTTGTGTCTGATGAGTGTGTACTAGGCTTTTAATTTCAGGAACGTCTTTGGGAAGATCGGCCTTAAATGGTGCATAGGCTCGGAAGTTTACGCGCCTTGCCCGTTTGAGGCCATCCAAATCCCGCGTTTCGCCTTCAAACTCCGGCTTGATGAACAGATAAAGTATTGTATTGACAGCCACCCACAATTCCATTTTGACCCATGCCAGCATATGGCTGGTTGCGGAACGGTAAGAGAAATCATAATGGATTTTACGCACGACACTGTCCAAGGAATCATCATAGCCCAATACAATCTGGGCCAAACCCGTTAGACCAGGCTTGATCCAAAGGGTTCTATCCAGGTAATGGGGAATGCTCTTGGAATATTGTAAAGTAAAATGGGGTCTTTCCGGCCTTGGCCCGATCAGACTCATATCACCACGGAGAATATTCACGAACTGGGGCAACTCATCTATATGCAGAGCCCGTAACCATTTTCCCAGGCGTGTTACCCGAGGATCAAGTCCTTTGGCAGCAAGTTGGGGGCCTAAACTTTCTGCATCGACACGCATGGTCCTGTATTTTAGGATGGTGAATATTTCTCCACCATAGTCCACGCGACGATTTGAAAGAATGAAGCTTCCGGCTCCACCCGCGGGCGCATCAGACTTTGAGGAAGAAAAAATGGGATAAGGGTTGGAACGACGGTTGATGCCAACTCGTTGCTGTGAATATAAAACGGGTCCGCGAGACTCCAGTTTGATGAAGGCCGCCACGATGGGGTATGAGGCAACAAAAAAAAGAGTTCCTAGCCATCCTGACAGCAGGTCCAAAAGTCTTTTAACCACAAGCACAGTTAATGCGGGCTTCATTCAATTCCAGGGCTTAATTTGTACCCAAAATAGGTTCCCTTAGAATACTGTGTCAACCTTTTGTAGGAAATGTGCAGCACTAAA
>JAYSRH010000116.1:0-4750 GCA_043721115.1 Fibrobacteria bacterium
CTGCGCTAAACTGTCGGCATGGGCTTTTGCTTTGCGAGCGGCTTCTTCCTTCGCCAAACGCATCGCTTCCGCTTTGGCTTTCGCATTGGCTTCGTCTAATGCTTTCTTCTCCGCTTGCGCCTGCGCTAAGCTGTCGGCGTGGGCTTTTGCTTTGCGAGCGGCTTCTTCCTTCGCCAAACGCATCGCTTCCGCTTTGGCCTGTTGATTGGCAGCCTCAATGGCTTGCTTGCTCGCCTGCGCTTGCACCAAACTGTCTTGGCGCTCTTTAGCCTTGCGTGCCGCTTCCTCTTTTGCAATTCGGAAAGCTTCCGCTTTGGCTTTCGCATTGGCTTCGTCTAATGCTTTCTTCTCCGCTTGCGCCTGCGCTAAGCTGTCGGCATGGGTCTTGGCTTGCAGCTTGGCGTTTTCTTGAGCCAGTCGGTTCTCTTCAGCCTTGGCGGCTTTCTCAGCTTCCATTTTGGATTTGGCATCTGCAGCTGCTGCGGCAGCCAAGTCTGCATTCTTTTTATCGAGCGCAGCCTTTAAATTTGCTGCAGCTTTCTGGTCCGCCTCCGCACGGACTTTCTTATCTGCTGCCGCCCTCCGCTCTTCTGCGGCCTGTGCCTCAGCATTCGATTTAGCCTGTGCAGCCGCCTCAGCATCGGCTTTGGCTTTGGCTTTGGCTTGAGCCAAATCTGGGCTAGGAATGACGGGCGCGGCAACTACCGGAGTACTCGCCACAGGCGTGGAGGTGACGGGAGCCACTGGAACAGGTACTGTTTTAACAGGAGCAGAACCCAAGGCGGCCATAGCACTTTCCAAACGGCCGCGTTCCTCCGCTTGTTCCGTATAAAGAATGGCTTTTTTATACGATTCCTTGGCAGCGTTTTTATCAAAGTGGGCTTGTGATGCGGCGAGTCCGGCCCAGTATTCCGACGATTCTGGACTGCCCTTAATTAATTCTGCAAAAGCTTCGGCAGCCATGGGAAAATTACCGGTTTTGTTATAGGCACGAGCCAGTTTGGCGGTGTACGAAGCATCAAAATTGGGCAGTTTGCGCAAATCTTCCAGCAGGGCAATATAGTCGTCGACATGTTTTTCACGTCCATCCGCTTCGATTAGGGTCAAGTACTTGATTCCCGTTACCATATCACTTTTGTTCAAACTGAAAAGTTTTTTCTGAACGGGTAATTCCTCTTCCTTTTTGTTGGCGCCTTCCAAGGCGTTCGCATATCCAACAAGAATGGAATAATCATTGGGCTTGAGTTCACTGGCATGGCGGTAGGGTTCCACGGCTTTGGCGAATTCGCCGGACTCTACATACGCGCTTCCTAGCAGGGCCAATGCCTCCGGATAATCCTTATTCAGCTTTAACGCTTCCTGCAGGGAACCGATGGCCTCATCGACGGCGCCATCTTGATACAATTCACTCGCTCTCTGATACCATTCCGTTGCTGATGTTGGAGCTTGAGCTTGACCGGAAATTGGGAAAATTAGGCCGATGCCGATTGCCAAGGCTGCCTTGATACTTAAACCGGGTTTACGAACGACCTGAAGGCGGTTTAATTTATACGAATCGTTAATCATGATATCTCCAACAATTTTATTCAGCATAGCCTGGCGAACATAAGGGTCGTCAGACAAGAAAAGTGTTAAAAGGACTTTAGGAAAGCCCGTGAAAGATAATTAATTTGACTTATTTGGTTAAAACGGAATCGGGAGGAAGTGAGTTTAGCAGATTTCCCATGGGAAGTTCAGAACAGAGTCGATCCCGGTACTCGTTTGGGCCAGCAATAAAATCCGGTCGAAGCCCATGGCTATA
Source organism: Fibrobacteria bacterium (assembly GCA_043721115.1). Lineage (GTDB taxonomy): Bacteria > Fibrobacterota > Fibrobacteria > UBA11236 > UBA11236 > Chersky-265. Next base: position 1,802 of record JAYSRH010000116.1, read on the forward strand.
CCCGCACAAGGCGGAAGTCCCCGCTTCAGCTCCCGGAGCAATAGCCGATCTTTGGGCAATTGGGGCTTTCCTGCCCGCTGTCTTTTGGTGTTCTCCTGATCGAAACGCACCTCATATTCCTTGGGCTCTACCAATTCCAGATAGGCGTTTCCCAGCTCCATCCCACCCCCATAAACCTCGAACCGATTCGCCAGCCGAGAATCCTCTGGTAAAAGCTGCGCCTGGGCCGCCATTTCAGCGGGAAAAGAATGAATTAGGGTCAGTTGAGCTGGGGAAAAGCTAGGTTCTACCAAGTGGGCCATCAAATAGTCTAAAGCTTCTGCTTTGGTCTGAAAGGAATGTCCCTCCGGCAGCTTGTCCTTTAGCAAAGGTCGTGATCCTAATCCGTCCAAGTCAAAATCTAGGGGGTCTAATTCGAGGACTTCTTGAAAGGCTTGCTGATAAGTCTGCCTCACTACCGGTCTTCGTCCGGTCAAAAGGTGACAAAGCGCCTCGACTTCGTCCATAAGTTGACCAAGGCTAAATCCCTTCCGGTACCATTCCAGCATCGTAAACTCGGGATTGTGATGAATACCCTGCTCTCCATTGCGAAAAGCCTTGGTCACCTGGTAAATATCCGGAAAATCCTGGCACAAAAGCCGTTTCATATGTGGTTCAGGGGAAGACTGAAGGAAATATTGCCGCGGAGGGCTTCCGGGTCGTAGAAAACCTAAAGGAAAAAACTCTGTAGAAAAAACATCAATATGACAATCGAGGGAAATCCCCCCCGATAGAATCGGTGTTTCCACTTCCAAAACATTTCTCTTAAAAAAAAACTCCCTTAGTTTCCGAAGGGATTCGGCGCGAAAGCGGGCAGCAGCAAGGCTGGGCCTAGGCCCCGAGTTCATTTTGAACGTTCAACATATTCCCCGGTGCGGGTATCGATCTTAACCTTTTCACCCTGACCGATGAATAAGGGAATATTTATTTCGGCCCCAGTTTCCACCTTGGCTTTTTTGGTGACACTATTGGCAGTATCCCCTTTTACTGCCGGTTCCGTATAGGTTACAGTAAGGACCATGAAAATTGGCGGAGTAACTGAAATGGCCCGGTCGCCCCAAAAGCTGATTTCACATTCCGTATTTTCCAGCAGCCATTGTTCCGCCCCATCCATGGCTTCTTTGGAAATTTCCACCTGCTCAAAAGATTTGGTATCCATAAAGGTGTAATTGAGGCCATCGGTATACAGGAATTGCATATTGGTCATGGTGATGTCCGCTTCCTCAAACGAGTCGCCGGACTTGAATGTCTTTTCTAGCTGTCGACCCGTAATCAAATTCTTTAAACGAACTCGATTAAAGGCTTGTCCTTTGCCTGGTTTCACGAATTCATTTTCGACGATCATGCAGGGTTGGTTATCCAACATTATTTTCAGGCGTTTTCTGAATTCGTTTGTACTTACCGTGCCCATTTGCAATGGCCTCCGCTGGGATTCTGACTATATTCAATTAAATTGGGCCATAATAGTAGAAACATCATGTCTTATCTTCCAAAAGTACCCGATAGAGCGGGCTGGATGCCAAAGGATTGGCAAAAGGACATGCAAAAGGCTTTCCGACGCTTGGAACCACTGCTTGATTACCTTCAACTGGACCCTAAGGACGCCCCCTTCGCCCTGGCCTTGGATTCCGCATTTCCAATTTTGGTAAGCGAAAACTTTGCAAGTGCTATGCGCAAGGGAGATTGGCTTGACCCGCTCCTACTCCAAATCTTACCTCTGGCTTCTGAAGAAAATTCCACAGCGGGTTTTAATCCTGATGCCGTCGGCGATCTTCCCGCCCAAATAATTCCCGGTCTTCTTCACAAATACGCGTCGCGCGCCCTGTTGATGGTTTCCCCGCATTGTGCCATCCATTGCCGGTATTGTTTTCGCCGGGAATTCCCCTATGCGGATTTGCCGCATAGACAACAAGCGTGGGAACCGGCATGGGAATATCTTCGCGATGCCAAATCAATAAATGAAATTGTATTTAGCGGTGGTGATCCGCTTTTTCTCGACAATCGCCAAGTGCAATCACTCTTGGACTCGGCCATAGCCATACCCAATATTCACACCTTACGCTTTCATACTCGATTGCCGATTGTACTGCCCTCACGCATGGATGTAAGGTTGCTTGAGCTTTTTAAAGCTACCGCTTCCGTAAAATCACTCGTCATTGTTATTCATGCCAATCACGCCAACGAAATCACCGCATCGGTTGCCCGCGCCTTAGCGGAACTTCGCAGCAATGGGGCCTTGCTCTTAAATCAAACAGTGCTGCTGAAAGGCATCAACGACAACGCCGAGACCCTGATAGCGCTTTCCCATCGGCTCATTCAAGAGGGTGTGCTTCCCTACTATCTCCATCAATTGGACCGCGTAACGGGCACGGCGCATTTTGAAGTTGAGGAAAAGCGTGGATTGGAAGTAATCGAAGAGATGCGCGCAAAGCTTCCCGGTTACCTTATCCCTAAATATGTCCGGGAAGAAGCAGGTCAAGCTTTTAAAAGCCCACTGAATTAAATTTCAGCTTTCATTCGATTCTTCAGAAATTATTGGTGACACGGACATGGACGAAACCATTCCCTAAGGATCGCGCAGGATTCAAGGCATAGCTGATGCCAAAAGTCCATTCCTTTGCGCCAGACTCCAATCCCATTCCATACCCAATTTCCCTCTTCCAGTTTACATCGCCGTCCATGCGGTTAATTAAGGCTGGAACGATGAAAACCGATGCTCGACTGTGAGGCGCCAGAAGGAATTGCATTTCGAAATTTCCATACAGAAACAGATTAGTCAGAAATTCCTTCTCCCGAAAGCCACGGATGGTATTGGCACCGCCAATGGAGTAAAGTTCTCCTCGGTTGGCGCGGCCTTCTAAGGGCCAGTTTCCGTTTCCTGAAATAAGGACATGGCCAACCCACCGACCC
>JAYSRH010000117.1:0-4747 GCA_043721115.1 Fibrobacteria bacterium
CGCAGTACTTCCCCCGCTATCCTTTAAACGTCAAGCCGAAAAATTAGAAGCAGGCAAGGACAATGATGGGCCCGTGATCACGGCAAAAGATATTCCACCACTGATGGAACTCCCTAAATTGGGCAAAGGGCCACTGCGTATGATATTGACATTTATGGGCCTATACGGGGTATCGTCTCCGTTACCGTCCTATTTTGTCGACCCCATTACATTAAAAAAAATTGAATATTTTGAACTAAAGAAGTTCCTGGATATTTTTACCCATCGGCTTTACTCCTTGTTCTATCGTTCCTGGAAGAAATACCGCCACTATTCCCAGTTTATTCCCGACCGCCCGGATGATTACACGCTTCGGCTCTTGGCGTTGACTGGGCAATGGCCCCGTCGTCAGGGCAAAAGCCAAGGGGCAACACCAGCCTCGAATTTCCACCTGAGGCGTATTCCGTATGCCAGATTCCTGGGAAATAGAGTGCGATCGGCCAAAGGCTTACAGCAATTACTTCGCGGATATTTTGGGTTCCCACTAGTTAAAATTCGTGAGTTTGAATCGTCCTGGGTTGAAATTCCGGTTAAAACCTGCTTAGGGCAGGCCCAGGTTGCATTGGGCAAATCCACCCGCCTAGGTGACATGATGCAGGATTGTCAGTCTCGGTTCACGGTTGAAATTGGCCCACTGCCCCGTTCCCTTTTCAATCGCTTTTTGCCTGCTACTCCTAATTCTTTAACCAACAGCGATGCGGATCCCGCTCAACTAAGCGGTACCCAATCCGCCGAGAATGCGATCCCCTTGCTAGCCCAAGTACGCGAGCTGATTGATGCCTACTTACGAGATCCGCTCGAGTATCAGATAAAAATAATCCTGCAACCGGAAACAGGCGTAGTCCCAGTCTTGGGATCCGAACACGCCAAAATGGGGATGGGAGTTTGGTTAGGCGTTCTACCCACAGGGGAAGTATCCTGTCGCCTCTAATTGGCAAAAAGTAATCATCCCCCCAGATGTCCGCATATTGGTAATTTTAAGTAAATACGAAGGAAACTAAAGGAGACTTTGGATATGCGTTTTATTATGCCACTCACGCTCGGCAGTTTACTGGCCTGCTCCGTATGGGCGAAGCCTGTTGAATTCTGGGTAAATTCTCAGAGCGACGAGAAGTATTACCTGAACATGATCAAAACCTATCAATCCAAGGTTGATAAAACCTTTGAAGCCAATGTCCATTCCTATGGCTTTACTGAAATGCCGGACAAGCTTGCCATTGCCATCAAGACGGGAATCAATCCTCCAGACATCGTACAATTGGATGAGATCTATTTCAGCTTGTATCTACGAGGGCAAATCCCGTTTGTTGACTTGACTGGTCGGGTAAAGAAGGCCAAATTGGATGATGGTATTTTGCCGCAACGCATGGGATTGTTCACCTGGAAGGATAAAATATACGGTCTGCCCCAAAGCGTGAGTAATGTGGTTTTGTATTATCGCGCTGATATTTTCAAGGATTTGGGAATTACTCCCAAGAGCATTGACACCTGGACCAAACTGGAAGCTGTTTCCAAAAAGGTTCATACGCCCACCCGAAAAATGATGGCCATGGACTGGTCCTATTTTGAAATTATGATGCGGCAACGCGGCTATGAACTTTTCGACACCGCCGGCAACCCGCTCCCTGATTCTGCCATAGCCGTCGAGACATTAAGAAAACTGCTGAGTTGGACCAAAGATAGCGTCGGCATGACTCCGGACCGTGGATCTATTTTCGAACCTGAGTTTTTCAATTCATATGTTGCCAACAACGGCGTCCTGGCGGTGCTAGGAGCGGATTGGTATGGACTGGACATGATTCAAGGCTTGGACCCTCTGCATAAGGGCAAATGGCGTGCTATGGCCATGCCTGTTTGGACAGATTCGCTATCTCACGGACAAAATCCCACTTCCAGCTTTTCCGGACAGGGACTGGTCATTTTCAAGAAAAGCACCCAAGTGGATAGAGCTTGGAAATTCATCGAATGGGTCATGTCCGATATCGACGCCAATGTGGAACGCTATGTGGAAGGCAATTGTTTCACTCCCTATCGTGGTGCCTGGACAGATCCCAGGTTCAACAAGCCCGAACCCTTTTTTGGTGGGCAAAGCCTGGCAAGCCTCTTGATGGAACTGGCACCACGCGTTCCTTATGTAGTGCAGTCTCCCTATCGAGCGCCTTTTGTGAATTTATTTAGAGAAAAATATTGGAATAGTTTAATGATGACCGGCATTGCGCCAGAAAAACTATTTCATGATCTCAAAGCGGAATTACTTTCCAGTGGGACCAAGCCCTGACTGTTTCCAGCCCTGCAGGTGGCCGTAGTTTAGTGCGTCCAAGCCGCCCAGCAGGGAAAAGCCGGCGGTTGCGGCCGCTGCCGATTTTTCTACTGATCCCATTTTTCCTTGGCCTTGTCGCCTTTTGGTTGATACCGATTGCCATGGGATTTCACCTCAGCCTCCAGAGCGATACGTTGTTCGGCGACCCGTATTATGTCGGGTTCGTACACTATATTGACCTACTTAAAGACAATCGTTTTTTTCATGCGCTGGGGAACACCTGCCTCTATGCCCTCATGTCCATTCTAGTGGTTACAACCTTTTCACTGGCACTGGCTCATCTTCTTCGCAAGTCATTTAACCGCTCACGAAGTGCGATACTCTTCTGCCTTATGCTGCCGGGACTTACACCTCCTGCTGTCCTGGCCTTTCTGTATATTCTAATTTTCAACGGTCCTCATGGGATGCTGAACGGTCTCATAGCAGCGCCCTTGGGACTTCCTATGGTCGATTGGATCCGCGACCCACACGTCATTAAATTCTCGCTCATGCTTTTGACGCTTTGGCGTTGGTCCGGGTTTATCACTTTGATTCTGCTCTCGGGAATGGAGGGCATTCCCAAATCCTATTACGACTTGGCACGCGCGGAAGGAGCCGGTCCGTGGGAGATTTTCAGATTTGTTACCGCGCCCCTGCTGTCTCATGTATTGGCTTTTGCGGCAATCTTTTTGTTTCTGGATGCTTTTGTTTTGTTTGAGGGTGGGTACATCCTTCTAGGCGGTTCCGGTGGAACCATGGATGCTGGTTTGCTGCTGGTCGCCTATACCTATTTGACAGCTTTCACCTTGGGTAATTTCGGCAGTGCCGCTGCCATGGGCTTTACCATGGTCCCGGTGCTAATGTTGGTGGTTTGGTTTATGCTGCTTAGCCGTAAAAGCCGCAGGTCCAGTATGAACAGTATTATTAACGATGCGGAATCTCATCTCTCAAGTACAAATGGTTCGATATGATTAATCCTTCCACATCACGGCGCCACCGAACCTCTGCCCTGCTTGCCACAGGGTTTTTGCTGTTGCTCTGTGCTCTTTTTGCCTTTCCATTTCTCTGGATGGTGTGCGCAACCTTCAAAGCCAACCCGGAAATATTCAAACCATTTCCTCTGTTGCCGGAAGAAATCCATTTTAGGCATTACCAGGCATTGTTTTCCGGAGAGTGGATCCCCTACCCGCGCCAGTTTTTCAATTCCTTGATCATTGCTACCGGACAAACTGCCATGGCCTTGATGCTTTCTGCGTCCGCGGGATTTGTCTTTGCCAAGTACAACTTTGCCGGCAAGCGCGCTTTGTTTGCTTTGGCTGTATTGGTGGTACTCATTCCCAGGCAGGTAATGGTGCTGCCGATTTTCACATGGATGAATGTTTTAGGGCTTTTGGATGGCCCATGGTCGGTGATATTGCCCGGAGCTGTATCGGGAATTGGAATACTTTATTTCACACAGGTGTTTAAGCGACTGCCGGACGAATTACTGGATCTGGCGCGAAGTGAAGGAGCTACGGAATATGGTGTATTTTTCGTCAGCCTCCCTTTGGTAAAACCAGCCTTGGTAGCCTATGGTCTTATTCATTTTATTCTGGCTTGGCATGAACATCTCATCCCACTGGTGATGCTGAGTTCCAATTTGCATATGACCGCGGGCGTGGCGTTGAGCAGTTTATATGGCAGCAGCCGGAACATTCCCTATGGCCTTTTAATGGCGGGCTCGGCATTGACCGTGTTGCCCACGGCGATGCTGTATTTGGTGGTGCAAAAGCATTTCAAATCCTCGCTTTCAGAACTTACTTTGCAATAGAGCAGCTGAGGTTGAAAGTTATAAACTGGAAAATTCGAATAAGGTAGCTATGGCGCGATTGAAACTTACAGGCTTAGGAAAAATTTTTCCAGGTGGAGTAACAGCTTTAGAGGATTTTAATCTTGATATAGCCGAAGGCGAATTTGTCACCATTGTAGGACCTTCCGGTTGCGGAAAATCAACATTGCTAAGACTCATCGCAGGCCTGGAGGAGGAAAGCGCTGGCTCCATTACCTTGGACGGAAAAGAACTGGTGGGATTGCCGCCCAAGCAAAGGGACATGGCTGTCATGTTTCAAAATTACGCTCTCTTTCCGCATCTCAATATCGCAGACAACATGGGTTTCGGACTTAAATTACGCAAAACTCCACGAGCTGAAATCCGTGCGCGAGTAGAAGCAGTGGCCACTACCTTGGGTATTGCAGAGTTATTGCACCGGTACCCTGGAGAAATGAGCGGAGGACAGAGGCAAAGAGCGGCTTTGGGACGGGCGATTTTGCGCCAACCCAAAGTTTTCCTTTTTGACGAACCCTTATCCAATTTGGATGCCAAAATGCGGGCTCAAATGCGCGTGGAGATTTCCCGACTGCATCAACAGC
>JAYSRH010000118.1:0-13245 GCA_043721115.1 Fibrobacteria bacterium
ACGTTATCATATCCATCCCAGTTCGATTATTCCATTACCGTAGGCGCCTCGACCAGTTCGGATCAGAAAGCCGATTACAGCCAATGGGGAGAAACGGGAAAGACGGTTGAGTTCCTGGCACCTAGCGGAGTACCCACCACTTATTTGGATGCCGATGGCCCCGGCTATACCAGTAGCTTTAGCGGCACATCGGCGGCCACGCCAGTTGCGGCTGGCGTCGCCGCGCTCATCTTATCCACCAATCCCAATCTCACACGCTTTCAGGTACTGAACATCATGCGTTCCACCTGCGACAAAGTCGGTGGCGTCACTTATGATGCCAATGGATTCAATAACCAATGTGGTTTTGGCCGACTAAACGCTTTTTCCGCCCTTAAAAAACTACCCCCTTACATCGTTCTGGAACCGCGCGATACAACCGTAGGTTTGAGCAGTAGTTTCAATTCCTCCATCACCGCTAGAGGTTTCGAAGTAACCTACAAATGGCAAAAAGCAACTTCCGGATCCGGATGGCAGACATTGTCCGGTGAAACCAATATTGTGTTTTCTCTTAATGTCGTCAGCGCCACCCAGGCTGGTCGATATCGATTCATTGTCAAGAATGCCAATGGCAGTGACACTAGTCGCAGCTTTGTTCAAAATACGAATGGCGCTGGAAGTGTACGGGGTGTTTCCAGGCTGGGAAGTTTGGAGATAAAAATCAGTAGAGAGTCAGAGAGAATTCGCTTTGACGTCCAACTACCGGCAACAGGGCCAGCACGCCTGGAAATCCTGTCACCGAATGGCAAAAGCAGAATACTGCTGGATCAGAAATTGGATGCCGGTGTGTATACCCTCTATTATCCTTATCGCCAGGTTTACTCAGGCCCGTACCTGTATCGTCTCACGCAAGGTGCCAGTGTAACGACGGGGAAATTCTAGTCATACCAATACCGAGAATCTTCGTTTAGGATCCAAGCCGGGACTGGCTGCCCGTACACAATTGTGCCCAAATAGCCGCAACTGAAACGTCCGCATTTGCACCACTAATTTATATCTTCGATAAACTAACGTTTTGGGAGAATCCTTGTACCTTTTCCTTTATCCCTTATCCAAGAGCAAAACATGAAAAAATTTGAATTTCGAAAAACGTCACTGGCTTTGACAGTTATCGGCACAGCGGGCTTGATGGCATTTATTGGATGCGTCAGCGATAGCAATGCGCCTGCAGCTAAAACCGCCATGGCCAGCATGGTGACTACGGGAACCGGCAGCGCACGCGGCACGGTCAATTTTACCAAAGTAGCGGGTGGAGTTCATGTGGTTGCCTCCTTTCAAGGTTTGCCCCCAGGCGTGCATGGATTCCACGTGCATGATAAAGGCTCCTGTGATTCGGCAGGCGTAGCAGCCGGTGGTCATTTCAATCCCTTGGCGGCAACGGCCCATGGAATGCCGGATTCAACCGTTCATCATATGGGTGATATGGGAAATATCACAGCAGGAGTGGATAGCATGGCCAGCCTGGATCATGTCTACTCCTATCTCACCCTTGATAGCGTGAATACCGTAGTGGGTCATGCTTTAATCATTCATGCATTGCCGGATTTGGGAACTCAGCCTACGGGAGGTGCGGGTGGCCGAATTTCTTGTGGCATAGTTATGACTGGAATGTAAAGCTTTTCTCGTAAACAATACTAAATTCATGGAATGATTCACAAAGGCATTCCCCGCACTGTATGGACATTAGGATTTGTCAGTTTGTTCATGGACGTTTCTTCGGAAATGGTCCACAGCCTGCTGCCGTTGTTCCTCGTTACTGTGCTGGGAGCCTCCGCCATGCGAGTTGGCTTTATCGAAGGGGTGGCCGAGAGCACGGCCATGATCGTAAAGATCTTTTCCGGCGGTCTCAGTGACTGGTTAGGCAAACGAAAAATTCTCACCCTCATCGGATACAGTCTTGGAGCCGCGACCAAACCCTTGTTCGCGCTCGCCGCCACTTCCAATCTCGTCTTTGCCGCCCGCTTTCTAGACCGGATTGGCAAAGGTATACGCGGCGCTCCCCGGGACGCATTGATAGCCGATGTGACGCCTCCCGAAATTCGAGGGGCCGCATTTGGCTTAAGACAATCCCTCGACACCGTAGGTGCCCTGCTAGGACCCTTGCTTGCCATAATCCTGATGAAATATTTGCATGGAAACTTCCGTAGCATCTTTTGGATCGCAACGCTACCAGGATTCCTGGCGGTTATCTTGCTGGCTTTTTTCGTGCGCGACCCAGAACCCAAAGACATCAAGGCGGCGCACTTCCCCATCAACCAAGCGGCGATGCGCCAATTAAAGCAGGGATTCTGGCTGGTAGTGCTCTTTGGGGGCTTGTTGTCCTTGGCGCGATTCAGCGAGGCATTTTTAATATTGCGTGGTCCTTCCACCGGAATACTTCCAGAAAATGCCCCCATACTGATGGTGATCATGAATCTCACCTATTTCCTAACTGCTTATCCCGTTGGGCATCTTTCCGACAAACTCGGACGCGGCGGCTTACTTGCTTCAGGAATCGCCACACTCGTAGTGGCTGATTTTGTTCTCGCCATCGCGCACACTCCCTGGCAGGCGATGCTGGGCGTAGTCTTGTGGGGTTTGCAAATGGGATTGACCCAGGGTGTGCTATCGGCCATGATCGCCGATACTGCCCCTGGCTCGCTGCGCGGGACGGCCTTTGGACTATTCAATCTGGTGGGAGGGATCACCACCTTATTGGCATCCGGTATTGCGGGTGTTACCTGGGACCGGTTCGGGGCCTCGGTAACATTTCTGACGGGCGCAGGTTTTGCCGCCGGTGCTTTGGTGCTGTATGGTTCCATGCGGACACGGATGCGCTAAAGCGGCCAAAGCAATCTATCCGGACTTGACGCCGTACTTTGGTTTTCCAAACGCGATTTGCCCTGATACCCGGATAGAATCGTAGAATTATAAAGCTAATTTAACTTCATTTTTAGCAATCTGCCCACATACTTTTTTATTTCGTCGAGACTATATTCCGTAAGCGCGTTATCATTTTTTTGGAAAAAAAGTAAAAAGGGGTCCGTCATGACTTTAATGAAATGGAATAATTTTGCTCTTATCGGAAGCATTGGTATTGCATTATTCTGCACAAATACCACTATGGCTGCGGAAGATTATGCAACCTGGACTTATAATGCGGATGTCACCCTTAATACGTCCTCCACTGGTGCCGCAGTCGCTGGAACGGTTACGGGCTTTCCCGTCCTGGTAAGACTTTCTTATAAAAATTTTCTTTTCAATGAGGCCAAAGGAAACGGTGCGGATATTCGCTTTGCCAAGGCCGGCCTGCCTTTGAGCTACCAAATTGAACGCTGGGATTCAGCCGCTGCTGCCGCCGATATTTGGGTCAAACTGGATACAGTTAAGGGCAATACTGCCGGTCAGGTTATCAAGATGTACTGGGGTAAGGCCAGCGCAGTGGATAGCTCAAATGCCGCTGTGGTTTTCGATACAGCCAATGGTTTCGCCGCCGTTTGGCATTTGAATAAGTCCCAGACTGACGCAACCGTCAATGCGAATGCCGGAACAAATAACGGATCCTCAGATACGCCTGGTATTATCGGCGGCGCCAGTCATTTCCAAGCGGATTCTTCCCAGTACATAAACGTTGCCTATTCCGCCCGTTTGGATATCGGCAATTTAACTTTCTCAGCTTGGACCAAGTCGGAGTTTCCAGGTACCGGGAAAGGGATCATTGGCTCGAGAGCCGGTGGGGAAAATACTTTTGATCTCAAGTGGATGCCGGACCGCATTCACGGCGACATAGGCGATGGCGTCACCTGGTTCAACACCAGCGTGGACTATGGGATCACACCCGAAGCGGAGAAGTGGTACTTCGTAACCTATGTTATGGGTACCGATGGCTATAAAATCTACCTCGACGGCGACTCGGTGAATGCGGGCGTTTATGTCGGTACGCCTAGACTTATGATTGCCGGAGAGTCCCTTCGCCTTGGCCACACCGGCTATGGCGATGAGTTTTTCGGCGGTGTAATCGATGAGCCTCGCATCGATAAAGTGATGCGGAGTTCCGACTGGATTAAGTTGTCCTATGCCAATCAAAACGCCAAACAAAACTTAGTGACCCTATTGATGACAAACAGATGTATTGCCAGTTTCGTCCCACCCAATGACACAACCCTGAGTGAAGGATCAGTCCTGGTACTAAATCCTACCACCACATGCGCGAGCAACATTACCTGGTCAGTCGTATCGGGTCTTGCAACCACAATTATAGATCCAGAAGCCAAGCCGCTCACGCTCAAATTTCCCCGGGTCACCGGAGATACAGCTCTGGTATTGCACTTGTCCGTAACTTTTCCCGCCGGTGTCCAGCAGAAGGATATTAAGATCGATGTTAAGGAAAGCACCCCGGATCCTATTTTCACCTTTGTTTCCGGCCTGATCTGGAACGGCACGGACACGATGAGCATAGTTCCCACCATTACCAATCTCGCAGCTATTAAAGCGAGCGCAGCCCCTATTCTTAATTGGGTCTGGAGTATTCCAATGTCCTATGCCGACACAGCGAGTTTTGACGGCGGCATGCTGCTGCTCAGAAACGGATACGACGGTGAACTGCAGCTCAATCTCTGTCTAGACAACGGCGGTACACCGAATTGCAAAACTATCTCCATCGCGGTTGCAATTCCGGTATCACTGGCATTAAAGCCTCACGGGACCTCTGGGCTTTTGAATCAACCCCTCTTCAATATCATGGGTCGCCGTATGGCCGAACAGGAAAAAGCTTCTCGACCAGGAAGGCCTTTATTTCTCCGGCCGGAATCTCGCCGGTCGGAGTTAAATAATCAATAGTCTTGAACAGATCGCCCATTCAGGTCCTGGCGGTTTTCTGTTACAAGTGTACTTGAGCATGCCACTCAATGAGCATTGGACAATCGAAGCCAGTTGCCAATCCGTAATCTACCCAAAGTACCTTTGCAAATATACTTGCAACCTTTCCCCAAAATGTCATCATAAGTCTCTTCCCTTTTCAATCCGCCCATTCCTGGGGTTCCTCACTCCAAATCCACTTTTTCCTTAAGCTTCAATGGAGAGGCCTCGGAGATTGAAGATTTACGCTGGTCAAAAAATGATTCCGTTCAATTGTGGTGGGGCCCATGAGTGGTCATGACTGGAATGAAAAGTTATTCTCGTAACTGCCCGGGGGAGCATCCGCAACCTTTCTGACGGGCGCATGTTTTGCCGCCGGGGGCCTTGGTGATGTAGGGTTCAATGCAGACGTGGATGCACTAATGCGGCCGAAGCAAGCAAAGCTACCAAAGCAGGCTCTTCAGAAAAGATAGGGAATGAATTGGAACTGGCGGCTGACGAGTAGCTGGGAATGGTCCAAATCATTCCATCCTTGCCAGGCCAATTTCATATCGCCCCAACTTCCGAATACGCCCCAGCGTGCCCCATGGTATCCTGGCAGGCGTAAAAACCCATCGTCACGCGTACCAAGAAGTCCACCGAAAGTCATGTAGGCGGGCTTAATCATGCGGTCCAGTATGCCTTCTCCGCCCCAACCGGGTTTAAAGACATAATAACGAAATCCGCATTCAAAAACCGAAGTCAAGGCAGGCGTAGAAGCAAAATCACCTAATCCTGTATGATACATTACGAGATAGGCGGTGCTATAGGCAGCGATGAACTCCAAATGACCCGGTCCATTTTCCGTGGACCGAAACATTGGAACTTTTTGCAATACCCAATAATTGATCGCCGTTTCCAGGAGATTTAAACGGGCCGAAGTGGGACCATATTTGATTTTATATCGACGGATCTTTTCTTCATTTCGTGCAATACCGGCTTCCAATTGCATGAGATGGATTTCTGTTAATGGGCGAGTGAGACTATTGAGTGAGGAATCACTACCCAGAACTGTTAGGAATTTAACCCGTAAATCCGGATGGTTCACAAATTCCATCAACGTGTCACGCGCATTCGCGAATGGGGTGTCGAATCCGAGCCAGGCTTCGTTTCCTGCACCAAACGTATCCTTCTGCAAACGCAAAACTGTTTTCCAGTTGGCAGTATTCGAATGCTCAGATTTGTCTGCCCCTACAGCTTTTCCGGCGCGAACGATATACCCAGACAAAGCTTCCCTATTGCCTTGGAAAATAGCCAACTGTCTCGCGACTTTTCCAGACCAATAAGGGCTGATCGAATCCAATGCTATTAAATTTTCCAGCTTTGAAACAGAATCAATAACCGACGAAATGAGCTGATAGTCCGCATCCAAGGTTGGAATCTTATCAGGTTCACGAGCCATGCTGGGAACAGAAAAAATCAATCCCCCCAGCCACAGAAAAATCAGGCCAAAGCGTTTTAAATCCATCACGCCAACAACCATTTTTTAAGATTCGTGGCGTGCCTTTCGATATATTCATGCCAGGAATGCGGATCATTCACAGGGCTGCCCACAGATTTCTTTTGGGCAATATCGGTAACAAGCGCCACCCAATCCTTTAATGTGTGAACATTGAATAGACTTTCATCATCGATAAAAGACTGCTGCCCGGTAAATGGAGCCCTTGCTGGGACGTCCATATAAAATGATTTTAATTTTTTTCCCAACCAATGTCCTCCGACTGGATCCAGATCACCCGCAATGGAAATCCAATTGCGCACTGAATAGTTTTCAAAGGCCGTCCCATTTAAATCCGTACTCGTTTGACTAGGAGCGCGGAGCGGGCCATTTTGCAAACAGTATAAACCCTTGGGCAGTAAAGTCAATCCACCGGCGATGGTTCGAATGAGTTGCACGGGCGAAGCCATGAAAATGACATTCTGAAAATGCACGCCATGTGTGGCCGGAGTCAAGCCTTCCAAAGGCTCATTGGCGCAGCGATGCAGGATTTCATACGTTTGAAAACAACCAAGGCTGTGGCAAATGATGGATATTTTTTGATCTGCTGCGGGAAACCCGGAAGCGATGCCATCCTTAACCATTTGCTGCAAGGTTTTGATATAGTCGGCTTGAATCAGTAGTCGGGCATCCGCCACCGCAATGGGCCACAGGACATCCAAAAGGAATTCAGCAATGGCATTGCCTGGAGGCCCCTCTATGCCTTCCACGGGAATATGATCTCGAATAGCTTTGGTCAAGGTGGCAGTCGCTTGTGCTTTGTCCTTAAACATGTCATTGTACTTGTCATAGGCATAGCCATAATAAGCAAACTTGCCGGAATCACTTCCCAGGATTTCCCTGAGACGCAGTTCCATAGACTGATAATTGACCTGCGTACTATCACCGATACCGTGGACAAAAAGCACGGCTCGACTGGATGTCCAAGATTTCATAATGCTAAAGTTAAAAAGGGATAATTGTTCATCTGGAATTTTTCTACGCCTTTTTTCCTTCCGGTTTTACACCGGACATTCGGGCACTGGCACCAGATCCACCCAATTTAAGCGCGGAGGTAAGCAAGTCAAACCAGAAAGGCGCACCGAAGGAAACCGCTACAGCTGTGGCCAGTAAACCCGGTAGGGCACGCAAAATGATTTTAAGCTTACCTGGAAGTGCTTTCAAAAAGGCCAAACCTATGGATTTCCAACCACCATTTTTAGTGGATGGTCCCATCGCCGAGCCCTGATTCGAAGCGGAATCTGAAGCGGAGGAAGGTATTAAAAGAACCGGGAAGCGCCAGCCAAACGTATGGGTGGATTCCATGGCTTTAATCTCGCCGTTCCAATGCCGTGCCAATCGAGCATGCAGACTGTCCATGGGAGTTTGTATGGAATCCGATGTCGACTGTGAAAACGAATTATCCTCGCCGGAATTCGAATTGAACTGGGCTGCTTGGGATTTGACGATATGCCTAGCATCGGAATCCACCATGAAATGGCGATACAAGCGAAAGGTATCCGCATTGAGAAACAAGGCAATGGCAAACCCCCACCAGAATAGCCATTTTCCTGCGTCGCGTTTGTACCATCCAGTAGCTCGATGCATCGTCTCCTCGTACCAATGGGAAATCAATTCACGAAACTTTTTATCCATTGCGGCCTGCCGGCAATCCACGTCTTTCTCATGGCAGGTGGTTCGATACGCTTCCCGGATGAAAGCGTCCAAGACGCTTTTGACACTGGTCGGAAGAACGGGTCCAAATTCGATTTTCTCCAAATCCTTTTCCGATTCCGGATATTTCTTAAGTCGGCAAATGTCGACAAGCGTTGAGGTGAAGGCTTCCTGACTAATGTATGACGGTTTCTTGTGATCGCAAGCACCCATGTACTTGATCATGCCGCTTTCAAAAAATTCATCTACCAATAAGTAGTCGGCATGCAGATTTTTTCGTAACTGTGGCTGAGAATCAGTGCTTGCGCTGGATGAAGTTTTCGAACTGGAACTAGAACTCGAACCATCAGCCGATTTCGGAGTTGATGCGCCCGTTCCAACAGTTCTAAGCCCACGATTACTACCAATTATTTTATTCGCAACGGTCCACATCCGCAGCATTGGAAAAGTGGCTGGAAAGGACAGAATCTTCAGCCCTCTTTTAAAAAAATCCCATAATTCCGACTTGATGGAAGGATTTTTGGAATTGCTCAAATCATCGGATAGCATTCTCCGAATTCCCATAACCAGAAAGTGTGGTCTTATTTCCAAATACTGGGATTGTAGCTCTTGCAATATGGAAGCCAGAGCGCTGAGGATGCCATACACGAAAACCATGCAAACGAGGGATTCCAGAAACGGTGAGTCGAGCATGCTATTTCCCTATTTTTTGATTTCGACTACAGATTAAACGATGTGTTCCGCAATGCGTTCTGCCAAAGCTGCTATCGTACGCGACGGATTCAATCCTATGGGTACCGGTACAATAGCGCCATCGGCGACATACAATCCCTTATGACCGAATACTTCGCCTTTATGATCGACTACACCCTCCGCAATACTTTTCGCCATGCGACAACCGCCCAGAGGATGTGGCGTGATCAAATCCCGGAAGTATCGCCATGAGGGAGGAACCAGCGGCTCGCCACCCGTGGCCTTGGCCAACTTTTCATGCATCGCTACAATCGCCTTGATCACGCCTTCCGACTTTTTAAGGTTCCAGCGCATTTGCAGTTCTTTTTTGCCCCAGAATTTCCACCAGGGTCTGGCCAGATGCAATTGGCCATCGCCACCATCCACGCCTTGGGCAAACCAGGGCATAATATTTTTGATCGGGTCCCGGCTGCGTAATCCTCTACCGAAAATTTTAAGCAAAAGGCGCTGTTTGGAATTGTCAAGAGTATCTACTCCCTTTTCCAAAAAATTTCCAAGCACATCCGGAAAGCCGCCATCTTCGATGAAAAATTTCTGACCATCCACCGAACCATCCAGAAAATCAATGGCTGAAGTGATGGTGGGCCCTTGCGTAGGCGAAACGTCTTCCTTGTGCAAGGCAGGAGTCAAAAAGTCTCCATTGGAGCTCCATCGGGTGCCAAGCGTTGGGCTGAGTCCTGTTAAGGAATGATGTTCATCCCGGCACCTTAACAAGATTTCCGTCGACCCCAACGAACCGGCTGCGAGAATGACGATTTTCGCGCTCTCACTACCAGGAATTTTTTCTCCATCAACCAGGCGATGAAAATGAACGCGGTAACCGCCGTTTTCTTTGGTGATATTTTCAACCATATGCAATGGCCGAATCTCAGCACCATGCTTCTTGGCCACTGCCAGATAATTCAAATCCAAAGTATTTTTAGCCTGTACGGGACATCCGATATCACAATTGCCGCAATGGATGCAGGTACCTTGTTCCACCCCATGGGCATTAATATGAGTTTCCGAATGCTTGGGATGATAACAGTCGTCTAAATCCTCGCTCCATTTATCACTGAAGGTTACCGCCAATGGCACCGGACGGAACCGCTCGGGTACGCCGATGGCGGCGGCTGCTTTTTGCATCAGGTGGTACCGTTTAGTAGCCTGCGCCACGGGAATGGTATGCACGTTGAGCATTTTGCCCACGCGGTCATAATGCGGTTTGATGGTAGCGTAGGTTATTTCCTCCGGCCAGCCCTTGTCAAAGCAGGCGGGCACAGCTTCCACGCTGACATTGGCATAGATAAGGGAACCGCCGCCTACGCCGGAGCCTTGAATCACCGTCATGCCCTTGAAAAAACCCTTGAAGACTCGGAAATCCAGCCAGCCATTCAATTTTTCAGGTTGGCTGTTATCCCATATCCACGCGTCATCCGGTTTTCTGGGATAATCCTTTTTGTCCCAGCTGCGCCCGCGCTCCAAGATCAAAACCCGTTTGCCTTTTTCAGCCAAGCGACAGGCGGTTACCGCTCCGCCAAATCCACTGCCGATAACAATCGCATCAAACCCCATGGTTTCCCTTTCCAGCACTTGATTTTTTCCAGCCGCCTTGCTTGGCATTAAAGGACAGCGGTTCTTCGATCAATTTTGCCAGGCTTTGAATATCCTTGGCCACGGGCAAAAAGAATGGTGATTCCGGATCGACGGATGGATTGGGCATCCATTTGGTGCAAATTTTTTCGACTCCTACTGCATATACCCTTAATGTCCCATCCGCACTCAGTCTCAGTTTTAAAAAGTTCTTCCAGTCCGCTATACCTTGCGCCGAGAAGGAATGATCAACATGAATGTCATCATGCCGATAGAGATAATTACCGAATATAAAAGCCGCGACGACGAAACCGCCCACTAACATTTCGATTGTGAACACGATGGCAAACCACAAAGGAACCACATCCACGCCTCCCGCCAGATTCTGAGTGACAGGAAGCTTGATGAACGTATGCCCATTCAAAAAATGGTTGAATGCGATGATGAATGTAAACAGCAAGGAGAAGGCGGCCAAATGTTCGGCAGCATGTCTCAATCCAATTCGGATTCTGGCAAAACTTTTTGCCGCGCAGTACCCGATAAGGCCACCGCTTAAAATTACCGACCAGACCACCAGCACCGGATTGCTCAAGGTGAGGTAAAACAAAAGTTGGAAAGTGTGGCAAAAAGCCAAAACCGTTCCTTGGATTCCCGTCCACCCGCTGAATAGGGAACATTGGTCCAGGAATCCATACATTTGCTGTACCAAAGTGGCGCCGTCTTTTTTGCTTGCGCTTTGCACCAACCAGGCTCCGACCAAATAATAACAGGCCAGAAAAAGCGCTAAACCCCAGCTGCGGCTGACGACTTGCGTAAACGGTTCTTTGCTTGGACTCGTGCGTTTTTTAAAAAAGGCCCAGCGCACTCCCTTGGACATCGCCTTGGATTGCTGGTGATTGGGAAATGCCTTTTGAAAGGTATACAGAGTGCGGCCATCGGCATCCATATGGTTTTTAGCGCGCTGTTCGGCCAAAAACTCTTTTTGACTGATGTCGTAATTCGAATCACTTGGGTCAGTGACTGAGGCGTCGCCTTCCAGTAAAGAAGATTTGAGTGGCAAGGGATGGATAGCATGCAGAAAGGCCCCACCTCCACCGGCGGTGATGCGCTGGAGCATTCCATCGTTACGGGTGTACCTGTGATAATTGTGCAAATCTCCGGAGAGCACTAAAGCTGGCTCATGACCAAACCGACGCAAAACTTTCTCTTCGAAAAATGCCAAAGTTTTGAAGGCATCCTTATGGCCTTGCCATTCGTGGCTCCAAGTTGGCTCAGCCGTGCAGAGAATAACCTGATCGCCGGCGGCGAGTTTATTTTTTGCCAGATCTTCAAAAAAAAGTCTTTGAGGATGATCGACGTCGCTATCGAGCTGAATATCCGTTCCCCACAGCCACCACCCGTGGGGCAATTTTAAAGCAAAATAACTGCGTTTTTGCCGCGTCTGCCAGCCACCAATCCAACGGCCTTGCGCGAAAAGCCGCAAGAATGAGGTCAAGCCATCGTACCAATCATGGTTGCCGGGTAAAGCGAATAAATGCGGCGCCTGACTCTCGTCCGCAACATGTGGCAATGCGGCGCGAAAAGGTCCGAGCAACCGATTGAGATATTCGTCACGAGAAGCGGTAGGATAGACCCCATCGCCCCCAAATACCAGAACCCGCCCACGGGGAAGCATTTCCCCCGAACCAGCCAAGGTCAGAGAAGACGCTGCCACCAAACTAGCGACCGTATATGTGGAATCAAACCCATCGCCCGTATCCGCCAAAAAGTCCAGCCAGAAATCGCCTTGCGCATCGACCCTATCGGAGTAATCGAATACCGGGGGTTCGGCAGACAAAGCCGGCATGAGGTCGCGCTTATCGGCATAACTCCCGAATACGCTGGAAACCACGGTACGGATGGCAGTTTGTAACAACTGAAAGGGATCGAACCAAGCGACCATGCCCTGTGGTGTGAATCCCAATTCATCCGGATCCATAGATTTGGGGCGACGCGGCAGCTTTATGCGGGTCGGGGATAGATTCCGCTTGGCAGAACTATTCGGCATGGACGATGAATTCCCGTTGTCCTTATCCAATTTTTCCGGCTCCATATTGCTCCCAAAGTTTTCCCAGAAAAAATGTTCCGAAGCTCGCTACAGCCGACGCACTTTCTTTTACTCCATGGCTGCCAATGGCACTCACGGTTGAAATCAGCTTTAAGAAATCTCCCATGCCCAGACTCAAAATTCCCGCGCCTACAATCGGCGCCTGTTTATCCGCTCCTTTATGCAAAGTGGTATATAAGGTGGTCGTATCCTTCCACAGATCAAATCCGGGATCGTCCTTTACTTCCTTATGTCCAGCCAGGTAATAGTCTTGGCCTGCATGGGTAAAGGCCAATTCATATACCATGTACTTCATAAGCGGATCTTCTACAGGTGAGAACAGCTTGAATACCCCGCGTGATGCCGGTATGGCCATGCCAAAAGGTGCAAAATCCAGATGCCCGTTGAGCCGTCCTTCATGCTGGGCGGAAGCTTGGAATTCTTCCAAATCATCGATGGTGACGGTCGCATTCATAGTGATGGGAGTGGAACCGCCTTTCTTGGCACCGGCGCGGGGATCGGTCTCCCCCATTGAGAAGGGTCCGGACATGGTTTCGCGAAAAGAAAGTCCTAGGGTTTGAGTCTGCATGGCCGTGGCCTCCGGGTTTAGCGGCAATCCCGATTCCGTACAAGCCTGTAAATAGCGCTTGGCATCGGCATAGCCTTGGTTGATTAAAGTGGCCGCATCGATGCGGTTGAAATAAAATTCAGGATCGAGCGGCAAGGGGTACTTGGGTTTGATCTCATGCAAGCGCACGGGTTTGCGCTG
>JAYSRH010000119.1:0-4745 GCA_043721115.1 Fibrobacteria bacterium
AAAGGTTTCGTTTTCCTTGAACCGTGTTCTGCCATTTTTTGCGCCAAAAAATACTCGGCAAACAATCCCATAATCATAGCCGGTCCGGTTAGATTGGAATCCATCGTGAGGCGAGTTTTAGCCGGTTCCCGATCGCATTCTTCCTGAGGGATCAAAACACCCGCAGCAAAAAATAAGCCCTTCACCGCATGCGCCGCGATCAAGTCCCGGAACCTTGCATCATGCTCCGCAAAATCGAGCACATCCCAGACAAGGTAAGGTACGGAACGGCCCGAGGTCTTTTCCAATTCAAGGGCTAAAGCTGTCAAAGCCGCTTGCGCTCGACCAATCAACACCAGATCCTGACCCTCGGCCATTAAAACCCGAGAGACAGCCGAGGCGATACCGGAAGTTGCTCCGAAAACGACTATCCTTTCCATAATTCAAGCCTCTCCGCCATTCGTGAATTGCACTTGGCTTCGGGATTATAACGCCTGACCGTCGTCATCCAGGCCGCACTTTCCGGATACATGGCGCGAAACGTTTCCGGTGACAACCGAGCGTCCTTGGTCAGATAAACACGTCCTTTAAAATCAAGGACCACAGCATCGAGTAGGTGCAGTAACCGCAAAGTTTCCTTCCCGCGATAGGGAATGTCCAGAGCCAAAGTGTAGCCTCGTCGACAAAAAGGTAACATCACCTCATCGTCGCCACAGCGCTTGAGCACAGAAAGAAAAGCTCCGAGCCGGTTGTCGCTCAAAAAGCGGACACAGGCCCGGATGCCCTCCTCGCCCTTTGGGTCGGGGATAACGCATTGGTACTGGAAGAATCCGGATTTACCATACAGGAGATTCCAATTCTCGATGCGATCCAAGGGATAAAAAAATCCTCGGTATCCTTCGCGCTTCACCTGGGCCTGCTTGGGCGCGAGCTTAAAGAACAAACTATTGAAAGCAACTAGGGCGGGACGATTGAGCAAAAAACGCGGCATGGGATACGGGACATTCAGCTTCCACTGATCCGTACTCCAATTGAAACGCGAACTGCGTTTGGACCCATCACTCCCGATAGACTCGGCATTCCCAGTGAACCCGGCATTCCCATTCGCATGATTGCCTAACATGAGCACACCCCTACCCAATGAAGGTCCGCGTGCCAAACAATCGAGCCAGGCTACGGAATATTCAAAGGTGCTGTCATGCTGGGCGAAAAGTGCAAAGAGAGCATCCAAATTATCGGCCCTTACCCGCAAAACGTCCACATCGGATGTGGCTATAGATTTAAGCCGAAGCTTGGCACGAGTAATATAGCCGGTAAGCCCATATCCACCGAGCGTAGCCTGGAAAAGGTCGATCCGATTTTCCCGAGAACAGATCCAGGTTCCCGTTGGCGTGCACACCTCCATCTCCAAAACAAAATGCTCCAGCGACCCAACTCTATGATGGTTTTTTCCATGAACATTGCTCGCCAGGGCCCCGCCTAAACTCACATGCTGCGTACCAGGAGTCACCGGCAAAAAATATCCGCGCGGAATCGTAACGGAAAGTATTGCGGATAGACTCACCCCCGCTTCCGCATCTAAAACGCCGGTGGCGGGATTGAAAGAAATGAACCGGTCAATCTTTTTATTGTTTATGGACCGATGACCAGAGGCCGGAAGGGACGCATCACCGTAACTGCGTCCCAGACCACGGGCCAAATAAGGCTCCTGGAGCAACGCGCCAAGCCCACCTGCATTTTCGGGAATTTCTTCCTCAACCGGCAGAATAGGTTGTCGGCCCCAACCCGAGAGGAAGGATTTCATGCTCGTATTATAGCCAATTTCCCAACCTTCACCTATTTTATATATATTTTCCTTTAATAAATCGGGGCGGCTGTTCGCATCCGAAATCAGGAGCATAACATGAATTGGGCGCTTGGCAATTTGGACGGACTTCTTTTTCTTTTACGCTGGGGCCATTTCATTTTCGGTATCGCCTGGATAGGCATGCTGTGGCATTTCAACTTTGTACAAGGCCCATTCATGGCCAAAGCCGAGGCACCCACCAAAACCGCCATCACACAAGGCTTGGTCCCGCGCGCACTTTTCTACTTCCGCCACGGCGCCATGTGGACCTTTATCACCGGCTGGTCCATCATCCTCATCAAATTCGGTCTCGCCGGAGCAGATGCATCCGCCCTTCTCAACAGCAGTTGGGGCACCACCATTTTGACCGGTGCCATAATGGGTTCGGTGATGTGGTTCAACGTCTGGTTCGTCATCTGGCCCCGTCAAAAGAAAGTCA
The DNA here is from genome assembly GCA_043721115.1 of Fibrobacteria bacterium. Taxonomy (GTDB): domain Bacteria; phylum Fibrobacterota; class Fibrobacteria; order UBA11236; family UBA11236; genus Chersky-265. The sequence goes on from JAYSRH010000119.1 coordinate 2,265, forward strand.
TCGCCTCCGCTAACGGTGAAAAGGTCGACAACTTGCCCGCCTTGGCCCGGCGCGCCTTTTTGGCATCCCGTACCAATACCATGCTATCCATTCCTCTACTCTTTTTCATGGCCGCCGCTAGCCATCTGCCTATCGCCGTTGATCCCACGCGCGTGGCCATTTGGTTTGGCTTTGTGGTCGCCATCGTCGCACTGCTGGAAATCAATGCCCTAACCGGGGATAAGGGACCTATGAAGAAGCCCATTGAAACCGTAAAAGGCGTCATTCACATGGGGCTGTTCTTTGCTGTAGTCTTCTACGTGGCAGCGGAACTCATTCTCTAATCTCAATGTCTGCACAAATTGTTTCGTATTTAGGATCCGCCGCACGGCGGGTCCTTTTGATAAGCGCCCTGGTTGCCGGTGTCCTGCAAATTGAAACGGCCTGTAATAAACAAGATCCCAATGCTGATCCTAAAATCCGGCGCGGTCGTCAGGTGTATTTTGCCCATTGCATCGCTTGCCACAATCCCAACCCCGCCGCGGATGGAAGCATAGGGCCAGCCATCAAAGGCTCCTCGCTGGAACTTTTGCAAGCCCGCGTGCTGCGCGCCGAGTACCCGCCCGGTTACTCCCCAAAACGCCCCACCAAAATGATGCCGAAGTTGCCGCTGACGGAAGAAAACCTCGCCGAGCTTCACGCCTTTTTGAATCAGCCGTAAACGCCACACTCTCCAAGCCACCTGGCGGCGCCCAATCGAGCCTCAGAGCGGCGCATTATCGCCCTTTTTCGAAAGCTTCCAAAGCAGTATTCTATCCAGCATCCTATTGCTCAGAAACCGCCTCACAAAACGAAACTTTTTCGCTTCCAGGCCTACCGCCACCCTAACCGGCGCTCGCGGATTTTCAAGCACCTCAAGCAATACATCCGCCACAGCCTTCCCATCCGGAATGGCCGGATTAGAATCGCGCGAAAAATCCAAAAAAGGTTTCAGTCTTGCAGTATAAGGGCTACCAGGTTTTACCACCACATTAAGCCGACGATGAAAGGCGCTCCGCACCCAGCCCGGCTCCAACACATGCACACGAATATTATAGGCATGCACCTCGTAATGCAGCGCCATGCTAAACCCCGTCAGCGCAGACTTGCTGGCACAATACTGGGCCTTAAAAGGAAATTGCAAATCATGCACAATCGATCCCAAATTCAAAATAATGCCCGCACCCCGCTCCCGCATTCCCGGCAACACATGCTTGACCAGTTTCACCACGGAAAAATAATTCACCTCAAACAGCCGCCGACTGTCCTCCAAATCCGTATCCTCCACCGCTCCCAATTCCCCTTGTCCAGCATTGTTGATGAGCACATCGACACCCACCAAAAGGTCCAGCGCCAACGCATATCCCCGATCCACCGAAACCGGATCCGACAAATCCATCTCCACCAGCTCAAATGGTGGCTCAGCCCCAGTCTCCACCAGCAACTTCTTGCGCACCTCCTCCGGCCGCCGCGCCGTCCCCACCACCCTGTACCCGTGCTCCGCGAGCAAATAGGCCGTAGCCAGCCCAATCCCCGATCCCGCCCCCGTCAAAAACACGCGCCCAGGCGTTTCCATACCCCGCTTAGTGTCCATTCCGTTCTCCACTCTCACTCTTCCTTTTCAAAAACTTTTCTTCATCCTCAATAAATAGTTATTGAGTTAGATTGTCAATTCACTTCACAGAAAGCGTACCCTATGTCTCAAATATTACTCAAAGGCAACCCAATCCACACTTCCGGCAACCTTCCCGCTATCGGCAGCCAAGCCCCAGATTTCAACCTAACAACAGCCGCCTTGGAAGGAAAAACACTAAAGGATTTCGCCGGCAAAAAAGTAGTCCTAAATATCTACCCAAGCATTGATACCGGCGTGTGCGCCATGTCAGTCAGAACATTCAACAAAACCGCCAGCGAGCTGCCCAATACCGTAGTGGTGGGAATCTCCATGGATACACCCTTTGCCTTGAAACGCTTTTGCGGCGCGGAAGGTATTGAAAAAGTACTCACGACTTCCTTGATTCGCGATCCCAACTTCGGCACCACTTACGGCGTGCGTATCCTAGACAGTGGCATGCAGGGCTTTATGTCCCGTTCAATCGTCATCCTAGACGAAAAAGGCAAAGTCCTCTACACCGAACAAGTTCCCGAAACCTCTCAAGAACCCGATTACACCTCAGCCATAAACGCATTAAAGTAATTCACGCTAGCCGCGCGCATTTCCCCGCGGCAATTTCGAAAAGCAAAGAATCTCTCTCTCCTCTTCTCTTCTCCGGCTCTCCGCTTTTCTCCTCGCGACCCCTACGCCACCGCATCAACTGGTCCCCGGGGATGAGGGCGCCCTGCACAGAGGGGCTCGGTGGGCATCTCCCACCCCCGGCGCACAGACTTGGCTTAGCGCGTTCGGAGAAATTAAACCAGGGGAAAATCTACGCGCGAGTTTCCGATGGCGGGGGTGGGAGATGC
>JAYSRH010000120.1:0-4744 GCA_043721115.1 Fibrobacteria bacterium
ACCCACAAACCCCGTAATGATATCGGTGGATAAACCGACATTGGGAATAGTGGATCGAATTTCAGCTACGATTTCCAAAAAGCGCTCGCGGGTATACTGCCTTCGCATCTTTGTCAGAATTTTATTGGAACCGGACTGCACAGGTATATGGACATGGTTGCAGATTTTTTCGCATTCGGCCATGGCGCGAATGGTTTCGGTATCAAAATGGCGTGGATGCGGTGATGTGAAACGAATGCGATAAAGCCCCTGTACACGGTTCAGCTTGCGTAATAACGAGGCAAAAGTGTCGTCCTCCGTGCGATAGGAGTTGACGGTTTGGCCGAGCAAACAAACTTCACGCACACCTTCGGATACGGCCCGCTCCACCTCTTCGATGATCGAAGCCGCCTCACGGCTGCGCTCTATGCCGCGCACCGTGGGCACAATGCAGTACGTGCAGCGTTTGTTGCAGCCGCGCATAATGGTAATGTGACAGGAAACTTCGGAATCCAGCTTAGCCATGACTCCGGCATAATTTTCAAAGGCGTTCTGCTCGGTTAGAATCACCGGTGCCTTTTGAATCGATTCAAAAAGCAATGTTTCCAGTCCGCGGTAATTGTCCGGTCCCACCACAAAATCAACATGGTCGAGCTCCACGGGAATTTTTTCACCATGGTTCTGGGCCATACATCCAATGACGGCAATGCGTACGGCCGGATTCTGACGTTTGTAATAGCGCATGCCGGCAATGCGTGCGTAGGCGCGATCCTCGGCACCGCCACGTATCGAACAGGTGTTGACTATCAGCACGTCCGCTTCAGCAGCATCCTGAGTCATTAGCATGCCACGTTTTTCCAGCATTCCGCCGATGAGATTGGAATCGTACACATTCATTTGACAGCCAAAAGTGGCTAGGAAATATTTTTCGTTTTTTCTTATCATGGCTGGCTTTGGGAAAAAGGAATTTTAGGCTCGTTGCTTTCGTCTAGCGGCGGTATCAGACTGGCAATGGCTTCAGGAAGAAAATGCATGTCCTCCAAGATAGCTTCCGGTTGCTCGGAGAGGAGTGCTTGCTTGGACCCAATGCCCCCTATAAACCCTAAAAAATGAGTGCCGGCACGGCGTGCCACGCCTAAGTCTTGCAATCCATCGCCGATGACCAGGGATTCGGTTGGTCCAGCTTCGGCCCAAGCCAGTATTTGCTGCAAAGCGCCCGGATTCGGTTTGACCCCAAAATCATTGTCTCCACCCAATACCCATGAAAAGTATGGAGCAATTCCCAAACCGGCTAAAATGCGTGTAGTGGGCAAAAGTGGTTTATTGGTCAACACCGCCATGCGGAAATGTCTGAGCTTCTCAAGCGAATTCCGGACACCCGGATAAAGGACACTTTCACTCACGCAATGATTCTGGTAATATTCTAAAAATGCCGATAAAACTTTCTCCGTACGTGATTTCGGCGGCGTAAAGCTATCCGGCTCATTCATGGCGGATTTAAGACTGCGTTCAATCAGGAGCGTGGCACCATCGCCAACGAAGGCCAGAATGGATTCCATGGGTAGGGAAGGATAGCCGCAGTGTACCAGTCCATGGTTAACTGCATGCCCCAGGTCGATCCGCGTATCTACTAAGGTGCCATCCAAATCGAAAACTAATAGCTTTAACACCTTAGAAAGATAAGCTTCCGCCTGGAATGCGACTAGGGATCTGATGCGCTTCCTTCTTTCCATTCACGATGTTTGGCCCGGCAACCACACCCTTGTTGTGGGATATTTGCAGCGTTTGCGATCCTTGGGCGCCGTCCAGCCGGCATTGCTCGTAGTTCCCAATTATCATGAGCGTGCATCGATGAATCAGAATGCTGAGTTTCTAGCCTGGTTGCGGCAGGAAGCGGGGATGGGGACAGAAATTTTTCTGCATGGCTATCGTCACTGGATGCCGGAACGCGCCGAAGGGGTTGCTTTTAAAGGCCATCGCAACAACTGGGGTCAGTGGATCAATCGACACTGGGTTCAGGATGAGGCAGAGTTTTGTGGGCTTTCTGAAAATGAAAAAACCAGGTTGCTGAAATTAGGATTGGCAGCGTTTCAACAAGCCAGCCTACCGTGTGCCGGTTTTGTAGCTCCGACATGGCATGGCAGTCCAAAAAAATCCATTCTGAGATTGCAGGGAATTAAAATTCAGGAAACCCGATTCTTCATCAAGCACCTGGATTCCTTGCGAGTTAGGTTCGCACCGCCTCTGGCCTGGACCCCTTCTGAAAAGGGTAAAGCAAAACTGATTGGAGGCCGGGCTTGGCTAAAACTCTTGATGCATTTACCACTCATCAAAGTGGCCATTCATCCAGGCGATATGGATAGTTCAGAAACCTTGCGTATACTGGAAGGGGTTTGCGCTTCCGGCAGGTGGTCGAGCTACCGTGAATTATTTGTTTAGGTTTAGTTTTAGGTCCAGGTCCAGGTCCAGGCTCAGTTACAGTTTGGAAATCACCTGTACTTTAATGGCATCGGAAACCATGCTGCTCTTTTCGTCCTTGGCTTTTACCGTTGTTTCACCCGGAATCCGACCAACGATTCTTTGAATATTAACTACACCAGCAATGGTGGTGTCCCCGATTATCAGTCCAAAACTGGAATAGGGATTTGTAGTATACGTGCGGCCCGTGGCATCCGTTAAGGTTTTAGAAAGAACGAGAACTGGACTCGTGTCTCCGACCGCGATTACAATGGGAGCGGGCGTTCGAATTTCCACTTTATCCTGTTTGACTTCCGGTTCAGAGCAGGCCGCAAGTGTCAAGCCTATGACCAGGGTTAGATAGGTGTTCAAGGATGATTTATGCATGATTATGACCTTTTGTGAAGGGTTAAAGCTGATTGAAAAATCTGGCTAGGCGCGCGCGCAGCCCACGTTCGGGAAGAAATTCTGTAGCCGCAATTAAATTCTCGGCCATATGTTCCGGGTTCCGGGTAGCCGGTATCGCGCAGGTTACATCAGGATGTGAAAGGACGTATTGCAAAAAAAGTCTACTCCAGGTGGTCAACCCCGCCTCCACGGCCCAGGGAGGAATTTCGACTCCATGTACGCGATGAAATAATTCACCTTTTCCCAGTGGTCGATTGATGAGGACCGCGATGCCATGATCTGCTGCAAACGGAAGCATACGCTTTTCTGCTTCTCGGTCGGCGATGGAAAAATTGAATTGCAGGAAGTCCGGCTTTTCCTGTTCCGCCACTTTTTCCAATTCCGGGAAAGCGGAACCCTGGTAATGGGTGAGTCCCCAATATCGGATGCGTCCAGCAGCCTTCCATTCACGGAGCACGGGTATATGGGTTTGCCAATCCAGCAGATTATGGACCTGCATCAAATCCAGGCTGGAACGGCCCAGAAGACGCAAGGAATTTTCCATTTGGGCGATTCCGCTCTCACGGCCTTTTGTCCATACCTTGGTAGCCAAAAAAAGTTTTTGAGCGGCACCGAGGCCTGCGGCCGTGTCTCCTAGCGCGTCTTCCGCCAATCCATACATGGGAGAGGTGTCTACCAAACGACAACCGGCCGTCAAAAATTCTTCCAGAACCGTTGCGATGGGATTACGCAGCGTGCCTTTTGGGACGTCAAAGGCACTCCAGGTACCCAGGCCAAAGGCAGGCAGCATTTCACCGGAGGAAGGAATTCTGCGCATTGGCATTTTTATTTGGTCGCCAGGCAGCATATTATCGGATGTCACAGGTGATTTTCCGTTTGGTTGCTTCGGTTAGTTGTGTCCGTTAATATAGGAATACCAAAATGAATTACTTTGCTTAAGCTGAAGGAGTCCACAATGCAGAAATGGGTTTTATCAGTATTCCTGACTTTTATTTCCATACTGCCTGTAGCTGCCATCGAAACAGCTCCGGGGGATAGCAGCAACGGTTGGGGGTATGGCTATGCTGCTTTGCTAAAAGATCTGGCCGAATGGCGGTTAAATCCAAATGTCAAAGTCGATTCTATTGGCACTACTGTGCAAGGTCGAGCGTTGTGGATGGTTTCCATTTCAGATGCAACGGATAGTCTGGGCCAAGCGAGTGCAGGCACTCCGCGAAAACACCGAATTTTCATTCATGCACGTACCCATCCAGCCGAGGTGCAGGCTAACTTTATCGCCAATGAATCCATACGCTTTCTTCTTCAGGCAACTCCTGAAGCCGCCCGCTTGCGTTCCGATTTTATCTTCAATATCATTCCCATGTACAATCCTGATGGTGTTGAAACCGGGCATGCCAGGCTGAATGCGGATTCGGTGGATTTGGAATCCAATTGGGACAAACCCGTTATTGAACCAGAGGTGCTGGCCCTGCGGGGCCTTTTCAATCGACTCATGCAAGGGCCTATTCCTGTTGAGGTGGCGCTTAATTTGCATTCTGACCAACTGAACTGCACTCGATTCTTTTTCTACCACCTTGCGGCCGGGACCTCGGAGGCGTATACCGGATTGGAGCAAAATTTTATCGGCAAAGTGCAAGGATACTTTCCAGGCGGTATCCAGGATTGGAATTTTGTAAGCAGTTGGGGCAATGGGACACAAGCACGTTATCCCGAAGGGTACTGGTGGCTCAATTACCATGAGAATGTTTTGGCTCTCACCTATGAAGACACCAATTGTCCCAATGCCAGTGGCTTTGATAGCACAGGACACGCCTTGGTCTTGGGCGCTGCGGCGTATATCCGAAGTAAAAATGTATTGGCAATCCGAACGCCTATATCAGAAGCATTTGGTTTAATCACT
>JAYSRH010000121.1:0-13146 GCA_043721115.1 Fibrobacteria bacterium
CCCAGAATTCGGCTTCAGCCCCCAAGGTCCATGGACCGTGAACCATGCCGAGCACTAAGGCATTCTGAGGGTGTCCATCGAATAATTTTACCGTATAAGGATTAAACCCCTTCTCCTTGGTGGTTTTCTCCATAAGCAGCAAGACCCGATTAAAATCTTTTGCTTCATAATGAGTGTAGCCTTGCGAGCCGGAAAGGAAAAGGTCCCACCCCCAGGATTCCGTTCCCCAAAAGAGGGCGGCCAGGAGAAGATAGCGGCAATGGATCATGAACCTTTCGATTGCCAAAGGAAGCGACGGCCTCCAGTTAAAGTCATCCAGGCCACTGGTGCTAGAAGAACGACATCGCGGATTAGAGAAAACCAGGTCTCCCCTACATCCGCGGCCCCTTCGATATCAAAACAGCCGCATGCGATGCCTAGGTCCCGTAACAAGGCTTGACCCAAAGCAACAATGAACATAAGCAGCATCACGCCAACCAAAATCGAAAATTCCTTCTCCCACGCGGTTAGAATAAGGCCTAGGCCTACAACCACTTCGGTAGCAGCCAACCATAGGGTAAAGCCATTAACCAGGATACTGGGCAAGAATTGGTATTGGGCGACCAGCATGGAAAACCCTTTGGGGTCGGTAAACTTAGGCCATGCGGCCGCGAGGAACATGGCGGACAAACCCAATCGCAAAGCGGTACGCACCATGGCCGATGCGGGCACTCCACGAAATTTCTGCAAAAGAAAAATGATAAGGACCAGCAAAACAAGGCCACCAAGTATCCACAAACGATGGGCCTCAAAGCCTTTCCAAGCCACCTTTAACCCAGCCAAGATGCCCTTGGCAATGCCCATCGAGGGCCAGCCGGATGGCTTTTCCAGAACATCCGGACTGCCAAGCCAATCCACGGAATGCGGGTTCACAAGGTTATTCACGCCAGCCAGTAGGCCGCCGGCAAGTATCGCTCCAGCCAAAATCTTTTTCTGCATAACAGAAAAATACACACTTGTTTGGGAGGTTTCTCTTCAATTTGTTAAACTTGAGGATACAATTATGGCCTTCCTTGAAAAGCTCCTTGCGGGCACACCGACCCTATCCTTCGAACTCTTTCCGCCAAAAAATCCGGCTGGTTGGGGCACCTTGTACAGCACATTGGGCGAGATAGGCAAACTTTCCCCAGATTATATATCGGTAACGTATGGTGCTGGCGGTTCCACTCGGATGAAAACCGTTGAATTGGTGGCCCGCATTCAGGGTGAATTGGGTATTGAGTCCATGGCCCATTTGACCTGTGTGGGACATTCCCAAACTGAAATCCGAGATATTTTACAATTGCTGGAAAAATCCGGCATACGGAATGTATTGGCCTTACGGGGAGATCCACCCAAAGGCGATGCGTCTTTTCGACCGCATCCAGATGGATTCGCACATGCTACGGATCTGATCCAATTCATCCGTGGGCAGTTTCAACTTCAAATCGGCTGCGCTTTTTATCCCGAGAAACATATGGAAGCAGAAAGTCTCGATAGAGATTTGGATTTCCTGAAAATGAAACAAGAATTGGGTGCGCAGTTCACGATCAGCCAGCTTTTCTTTGACAATGAAATTTTTTATCGCTTTCGAGACAAGGCTGCGGCCAAAGGCATTCTGATTCCGATGGTGGCCGGCATCATGCCCGTGCTTGATAGCAATCAGCTGGCGCGTTTCAAAGAATTGTCCGGTTGTTCCATTCCGGAAAAGCTCGTCACCTTTTTGGGCCAGGGAAAGCCCGAGGACTGCATCGACCGCGGTGTGGAATTCGCCACCGTGCAATGTCTGGATTTGCTCAAGAACGATGTAGCCGGTATCCATCTCTATTCTTTGAATCGATCCCATTCTTCGGCGCGCATCACGGAAAATCTTCGCAGTCAAAATTATTTTCCCCTGCTGACCCGCACCGCTTCCACAGTCAAACCCTAAATTTTTTCCAGCAGCCAATCCCGATGTTCTCGGACCGATTCGGCAACGCACCCCCGGAATTAAATCCGCAGTGGAAGACCAAACTGGCTTTGGAGTCAGCGGGTGTCGCCATTTTGGATCTGACGCAAAGCAATCCTACAGCTGTCGGGCTGGACTATTTGGACCCACTCGCCCTTCCCGTTCCCATCCCGGATTTACTGGGTCGTGAAGCCATCTTAAAGTATGCACCCATCTCGCAAGGCTTACTTGCAGCGCGCCAAGCCATAGCCAAATATTATCTCACCCGCCAGCGTACCATCCGAGCCCAAGATTTGATTCTTACTGCCAGCACCTCCGAGGCCTACTCCTTTCTTTTAAAATTGCTCTGCAATCCCGGGGACGAAGTGCTCATTCCTTCTCCGAGCTATCCCCTATTCGATACCTTGGCCGAATTGGAAAACGTTCAATTGATGCGGTACCGCGTCTCCGCAAACGGCGGGCTGGATGCAAAATTGCGTGGTGATATGGGGGCCAACGCAGAAAGTAATTCTCGCACCTGGCAAACGGATTTCAATTTTTTGCGCAGTCAGATTTCTACCCGTACCAAAGCCCTAATACTGGTCAATCCCAATAATCCGACAGGCCATATCTCTACTGCCCCGGAACTAAACGAATACCTGCAAATCGCTAGAGAGTACAATTTGGCCTTAATTGTGGATGAGGTGTTTTGTGATTTTCTCCTCGGTTCGCAGCCTTTTATTCCCTTGGTTTCCGAGGACGTGCTTGTTTTCACCTTGAACGGATTTTCCAAACTTCTGGGTTTGCCACAATTGAAACTCGGCTGGATCCATGTTGCCGGAAGCAGGCCTATAGTCGATCAGGCTTTAGGCCACTTGGAAGGAATTGCCGACGCTTTTCTTTCCGTCAACACTCCCGTGCAATTGGCCGCCACAGAACTATTATCCCTAGTTGCACCCATTCAGTCCAAGTTGCTGGGCCGGCTACAGGCCAATTTGCTCACGGCTGAAAAAATGTTGAATGCCTCCCGCCATCTTAAATTCTATCCGCCTCAAGCGGGCTGGTCGCTGCTGTTGGAATTGGCCATTCCACTCACCTCGGAATCTTTCGCACTGCGACTTTTAGAGAAGCATCATGTCTATGTGCATGGTGGCTACCTTTTTGGTTTTGAAACCGGCTGCCAGGTGGTCCTCAGTCTGCTTGGCCCCGAAAAAGAATTCCAAACAGGACTCGCCCTGCTTATCCAATGTGGAGAGGCTGCTCTTCATGGATGAAACCCAATCCAAAGTTCATCGCTATTATCAAGCAACTACGGAAGACTATCTTCGGTATTATCAAACCGGATGGCATCATCATATGCATTATGGTTTTGACCGGGAGTTGCCCAAAGGTGGAAACCCAACCGAGCACATGCTCCGGTACCTGGCCAAGGTAGGTGGAATTGCAGTCGGGAATACAATTCTAGATGCAGGTTGCGGTGTGGGAGGATCAGCTATTTTTTTGGCGCGAGCCCTCGGTTGTAGATGTGTGGGGATTACCTTGGTGGAAAGCCAGGCCCATTTGGCACAAGGTTTTGCAGCGACAGGCAAGGCGGGTGGTATTCCCAAAGGGCAAAAGACCGTGGACGAGCGGGCCATGAATGCGGCAATCACTTCCCCCCGTTTTGTAGTGAATGATTTCAATGTTCCTGCCTTTAAGACGAAAATCTTTGATGTGGTTTGGGCGGTGGAAAGTTTTGATCATGCCGAAGATAAAGAAGCCTGGATTAAAGCTATGTACGCGTTGCTCAAACCCGGTGGCCGCCTCGTCATCGCCGACGGGTTCAGGGGACGAGCGCCGCTATCCAGATCGCAAACTAACCAGTACCAAGGATTTTTGGCGGGATGGGCCGTTCCCCATTTGTGTTCCTTCCAGGAATTGGCCGATTACGCTAGCCGGGCTGGCTTTGAAAAATCCCATGGCGAAGATATTAGCCGGGATGTGATGCCCCATGCCAGGGCCATCTTTCGCTTTGGGCTGCTCTTTATTCCCATCCGTTGGATGCTGCAAAAAATCGGATTAACCAGTTTGGAAAAGCTCGGAAACGCGTACGCGACGTATTACCAGTACCGGACGCTAAAACAGGGGTTGTGGACCTATGGCGTTTTCTGTTTCCGAAAACCGGGTTAGGATTTTTTTCGCTGGTAGAGATAATCCAAATCGCAAGCCTCTTTTGGCATCCAATGCTTTTCCCTGTCCCACCATTTGATATTGCAGCCAATAGCCGGAGTGTGCGGCACGGCAATGGGCCTACCCGCCAGCATCTCTTCGAGGGCATCGGCTAATTCATGCGTCTGCGCCTTGGTGAAATCGCGGGGGCTATTGTCCATCCGCCCTGAATAGACCAACTGACCTTCCGCATTTATCAGAAAATAATGCGGCGTGCGCTCGGCGCCATAGGCCTTGGCCACCACTTGGTTTTCATCCTGCAATGCCAACCATTTGAAATCAAGTTTTTGCATGCGGACTATCACTTCCGAGAAGGCATCCTCGGGGTGATCCTTGGTTTCATTGGAATGAATGGCGACCATTTGCACTCCATGCGATGCGCATTTAGAGTAAAAAGCCTGCATGCGCGCTTCACTGCCAACCACATGCGGGCAATGATTGCAAGTAAAGAAAAGCAGGGTTCCCGCTGTCCCCTGGACGCTATTTGGCCCACGCAAGGAATGATTTTTCCCATCGCTGCCCACTAATTCAAAATCGGGCGCCAGCGTGCCTGAAACCAAGGTAAAGCTCATATTATACTCCCCATTTTAAGAATCTGGAACACCGGTTGCATAGGGCGCATCATCGAATGCCAATCGTGGCACGCACTCGAGTTAAAAATTCAGCGGCCCGCGTGCGGGCTTTATCCCTACCTTGGGCTAGAACCTGGTTCAGACTTTCCGGATCGTTCATCCATCGCTGGTACTCGGCGCGCGGAGCCTGTAGCTGTGCATTCAGCGCTTCAAACAAGTCTTGTTTGGCCTTGCCCCAACCCAAGCCACCGGCCAGATAACGCTCGCGTAAGGCAGCTTCCTCACCAGGATTTAGCAGAAGTTTATGCAATGCGAAAACCGTGCTTTCGTCCGGTTGCTTGGGCTCTTCCGGCGACTGCGAATTGGTCACGACCTGATTGACCCGCTTGCGCAAAGATTTCTCATCCATAAACAAAGGCAGCGTGTTTCCATAGCTCTTGCTCATTTTTTGGCCGTCCAAGCCCAAAATGGTTTTGACCTGGGTGTCGATGCGAGCTTCAGGCAGCGTAAAGATTTTGGCTTGATAGGTATGATTGAAATGCGCGGCGATATCGCAAGCGATTTCCACATGTTGTTTTTGATCCATTCCGACCGGCACCACGTCCGCCTGAAAAATGAGAATATCCGCTGCCATGAGAACGGGATAACCGAATCGGCCCATATTGATGTTGAAATCCGGATCCTTGGCTTGATCCAAATTTTTGGCCACGGCATCCTTATAAGAATGGGCTCTATTCATCAGCCCCTTAGCCGTAAAACAGGAGAGTATCCAAGCCAATTCAAAAATCTCCGGTATATCGCTTTGGCGGTAAAAAAAGGACTGGGCCGGGTTAAGGCCAAATGCCAAATAGGTTGCCGCAATGGCCAGACTGTTCAGGCGCAGTTCTTCCGCATTGTGAATGGCTGTCAAGGCGTGGTAATCGGCGATGAAATAAAAGGTTTCATAGTCCCCGGCCAAGGCTAGGGCCGGCTTTATGGCTCCCAACCAATTGCCTAAGTGGGGTTCCCCAGTAGGTTTGATGCCCGTCAATGCCCGAAGCGGCATAGCAATTTTCCTTTCTTTTTTTTCAAAGCTAGCATTCCCGGTCTCGGTCGACATTTCTCATACAGAAAAAGAAAGGTCCGACCGCCAAGGGGTATTTTTGTACTTTTGTCTAACTTCGGAATTTGTCAGGAAGTATTCGATGATTTACATAACTCATTGAATTATAACATACTGTATCGTTAGCAAACCCATTTATGAGCATGCCATTCCAATGACCGGTCCCATCCAACCCCGTTTCCCGATTGAATATATCGATACGGCTGAGGGCATGGATCGGCTCGTTCAGCATATGGATAAAACACCTATTGTCTTTCTCGATTTAGAAGCAGACAGCATGCACCATTACTTTGCCAAGATTTGTCTCATTCAAATACTTGTCGAAGAAGTTTGTTATTTAGTCGATCCCCTGAGCCGAATTGACATGGCCCCATTTTTGTCCAAACTTGAAACCAAATTATTAGTTCTGCACGGCGCGGATTATGATTTACGAATGCTTTTTCAATTGAATGGGTTTCGACCGTACCGGATTTTCGACACCATGATAGCTGCGCAACTCTTAGGCAAAGCCGGTTTTGGTTTGGCCGCATTGGTTCATGCCTATTTTGAAATTTCTTTGCCAAAAGACCAACAAAAAGCCGATTGGTCTAGCCGACCCTTAACGCCCAGCATGCTGGAATACGGTGCTCAAGATACCTTTTTTCTTCCCAGTCTCTATGCATCGCTTACGCAAGAATTGTCGGACAAAAACCGACTGTCCTGGCATGAAGAAACCTGCCGTGAATTAGTCAAGGCGACAGCCAAAATCAAAGAAATTGACCTGGAAAATGCTTGGAGAATAGAAGGTTCGGCGCGACTTCATCCGCGTCAATTGGCAGCCTTGCAAAGTATGTGGACGTTCCGGGATGAATTGGCAAGAAATATGGACCTACCTGCCTACCGTATTTTGCCATCTGATGTGTTGCTACGTTTTTCACTAGCGGTTCCAATAGCTGGAGATCCTGAAAATGTTCCAACATTGCCCTCTCGACTCTCTGCGGAGCATAAAGAGGGCTTTCTCACAGCCTATCGTATGGCCTTAGACATGCGTCCAGAAATGTGGCCATCGGTTTTGCGCCCATCCAAAAAAATAGGCCCAACTCCCAACCTCAATTTGGTCAACCACCTTAAAATTGTTCGCGATCAAATTGCCAAGGACTTGGGGCTTGACCCATCGCTTTTGGCCACAAAATCAACCCTTGCCAATGTGGCACTTACTGGTTGTACGTCCCGATCAAAAATGAGCGCTGCCGCAAAGTGGATGAATTGGCAGGAAAACCTGCTCCTTGAGGCTTGGCTAAAACCCAAAGAGCCGCCAAGTTTGTAATTGCCCGCCATTGCCTTAAGGCGGTTGATCCTGCTTTTTACTATAATAAATACGGGTAAACTCATTCTAGGAGGTTAGGCATGTTTGGTCGACTTGGACCCATGGAACTTGTCATTATCTTGTTAATCGTCATACTGCTTTTCGGTGGAAAAAAGATCCCCGAAATTGCAAAAGGACTTGGCAAAGGCATTCGTGATTTCAAGTCATCCATGTCAGGTGCGCCCGACCCAGAGGCTGAAACCAAAAGTTTGGATAAACCTGAGACTCATTCCGACTCCGGAAAACCTAAAGTCTAGTCAAGCGGCAGGGTATGGCAACTGAACGGTTACCCTAGTCCTCCCTACTTTCCCCCTTTGGACGCCGAACTTACATTTTGGGATCATATTCATGAACTGCGTTCTCGCCTCGTCAAAATTATGGCCGGCATTTTACTTGGCAGTTGTGTAGCCTATTTTTTCTGGCAAGAAATTTGGGCCGTAATCGCCTATCCCCTAACCAAACAACATCTCAAGGTGGATCTAATTGCCACTTCACCGATGGAAACCTTTACAACCAGCCTCAAAATGTCACTCATTTCCGGAGTCATTCTGGCCTTCCCATGGGTCATGTGGCAAGTGTGGAGCTTTCTTGCGCCTGGCCTCTTTAAAAAAGAACGGCACATCTTTGCCATAGCCTTCACTGCATCCATCATTATGTTTATTGTCGGGACTGCCTTTGCCTACTTTGCAGTTTTACCCGCCGGTATACTTTTTCTGGCAACCTACACCAACGGAGCCATTACCCAAAGCTGGCGGCAGGGTGAATTTGCTTCATTTATCAGTCAATTCCTATTGGCGTTTGGGTTAATTTTCGAATTTCCGGTTATTGCATTTGTATTGGCTAATATGGGACTCATCACCGCAAAAGGAATGTGGAGCTTTTTTCGCTATGCCGTTGTCTTCATTTTTGCCATTGCGGCTATATTGACTCCAGGTCCCGATCCCGTTTCCCAGATCATGATGGCTATTCCATTACTTATTCTTTATATCCTGTCGATTGCCGTTTGTGCCTTGGCTCAAAAAAGGAAAGAGGTGGTCGTTTGATCTTTGATTCACTGGGAATCGGTGAGTTCGGCATTGTAATTGCCCTGGCCGTCGTCATGATCGAACCCAAAAAACTTGGCAAAGTCATGAAGGAATTCGGAAAATTCAAGCGCAAGGTTTTGCAAATTCAAACCGAGGTCAAATCTCAGCTAGACTCCATTACTAGAGAAGAAGATGCTCGCCAACGAGTTGAAGAAACGGCCAACGACAAAGTGGGCATGCGTCAATGGGGGCGCGATCAAGTTCAGGCACTTACGGCTGCTGCCAAAGTGGAAGCCGCCCAAGTTTTACTGGAAAAAATTAAAGCATGGCCCACCTATTCCCAGGCAAAAGTGGTTTCTTGCTTTGCTGGAACCATACAGGAAGTGGACACGGAGCCACTGCTTCGACAAATACTCAGTGACGGAAAAATATTGCTGATGCCGTACATTACCCCATCAGAAAAAATTATGCATATGGCCAGTATCTCGAATCTCGAACTTGACCTGGTCGAAGGGACATTTGGTATTCGGGAACCGCGAAAAGTGGCTCAAGCTGCCGGTATTGCACCAGTTCCCGATCTCATTTTTGTACCAGGCACCTGTTTTGACGAGCGGGGAGGCCGCCTAGGCCAAGGCCTGGGCTTTTATGACCGGTATTTGGCTTCAGTTAAGGCCTTTCGGGCTGGAATTGGCTTTGACGTACAAATCACACAGAAAAATTTAGCTTTGAACCCGCATGACCAGTTCATGGACGCCATCCTCTCCGAGAAACGTCTTTTGATCTTTTCAGCACCCACCCAATTGGCCGATGATCGGTGAAATCCAAGGGCGGGACGATCGATTCACCGTGTTTGGAGATGTAGAATGAAAGCCATTTTGGCCTTGGAAGATGGAAGTTATTTCGAAGGCGAGTCCTTTGGAGCAGAACGCAGTATCAATGCTAAAAATGTCGGCGGAGAAGTGTGTTTCAATACCTCCATGACCGGTTACCAGGAAATACTGACGGACCCATCCTATTCCGGACAAATCGTAACCTTAACATATCCTGAGATTGGAAATTACGGCATCAACCAGGATGATATAGAGTCAAAGCAGATTCAGGTGTCCGGTCTGGTTGTCAAAAACTGCTGCGAGTATCCGTCCAACTGGCGTTCATCTAGTACGGACTCCAAATCACCCCTATCGCTTTCCACTTATCTTCAACAGAATAATATTCCAGGCATTCAAGGTGTCGACACGCGTCGACTCACTCGAATCTTACGGGAAACTGGCGCCAAGAACGGGATTATCGTAACCGGCGAATATCAAGTAAAAGACGTACTGGCAAAGGCCAAAGCGGTACCGGCATTTTCCAATATTGACTTTGTAAAAAAAGTGTCCATCGGTCAAAAAGAAGGCTGGAACGAATTTGAAAACGACCTCAGTTTTCAGCCGATAATAAAACCAGAAGCGCGCTACACCATAGCCGCCATCGACTACGGCGCCAAGTACAACATTTTACGGAAGCTACAAACCCTGGGCGCAAAAGTTATTCGCCTACCCGCAGATGTCAAAGCCGAAGAAATTCTCGCTCTCAAACCCGATGGAATTTTCCTTTCGAATGGCCCTGGCGATCCCGCATTGCTCGACTATGCCATCCATACCATTCGCGCCTTAGTAGGCGTAAAACCGATTTTTGGTATTTGCCTGGGGCATCAATTGTTGGCTCAGGCTTTGGGTGCAAAAACCTTCAAGCTCAAATTTGGTCATCGCGGCGCCAACCATCCTGTCAAGGATTTGCGCACAGGCAAAGTGGAAATCACATCCCAGAACCATGGCTTCGCCGTGGACCCGGATAGCATTGATACGTCTATCGTTGAAGTTACCCATATCAATTTGAATGATAAGACCGTGGCCGGCCTACGACATCGTACCGTACCCGCCTTTTCCGTGCAGTATCATCCGGAAGCTTCACCAGGGCCAAAAGATTCGCATTACTTGTTCACCGAATTTTATGCAGAGATAAAAAAACATGCCCAAACACGTTGATGGGTCCTCTATCGTAGCAGGCTTGCATGCCGTTGAGGCCTTGCTACGCACGGCTCCCGGCAAAATAAATCACCTTGTATTGCTACAAGGCGGCCAAAACCGTAGGCTGCACGATTTGCAAAAAATCGCTGAAGATCAGCATATTCGCATTCATCAATTGCCGCAGCAAAAACTAGACTACTGGTTTCCGGGACCGCATCAGGGCATTCTCGCCTTTTGCAACACACGATCCTGGGACAATTGGGAACAGCTCAAATCCGATCTACTCACCGCCAAAAATTCCGGTTACCAACCGCTGGTCATCGTGCCGGCTGCAATGGAAGACCCGCATAATCTTGGCGCCTGTATCCGTTCGG
This sequence comes from Fibrobacteria bacterium, assembly GCA_043721115.1. Lineage (GTDB taxonomy): Bacteria > Fibrobacterota > Fibrobacteria > UBA11236 > UBA11236 > Chersky-265. The sequence goes on from JAYSRH010000121.1 coordinate 10,581, forward strand.
CCGTGTGCTTTGGAGCCGATGCCGTGCTGACGCATAATAAGGGTGGCGCTGGGCTCACTCCTGCAGCAGCTAAAGCGGCCTCCGGAGCTTTGGAGCATATTGCCATTGCACAAACCGGGGACATCGAAAAAGAGCTTAAAGTTTTAAAGGATGCCGGATTTACGATTGTTGGATTGGAAGCGGAAGCGGAAGTCGAAATGCATCTGGGTGATTTTCGTGGACCATTGGTTTTGATAGTCGGTGGAGAAGATCGCGGCATACCACCCCATATTCGCCGGGCATGTACCAAGTGGGTTCGCATTCCAATGGCTATTGGTGGGGCGGCACATTCATTCAATGCCAGTGTGGCCCTGTCACTGCTGCTTTATGAGGCCAATCGAAACACGGACTTTAATCGACTGAAAAGTCCAAGACAAAACTTTATGCAGGCCCGCACGGAGCCAGAGCTTCCTGCTGGACCTTCGGTCAATTCCCTTCCAGACAGAACACTGGAAAGAGAACATCGACCCCGCAAACCTCCAGCCCCCCAGCGCGTCTCAACTAGAGTGTCTCATCGTCCACCGGATCCGTCCACCGGCGATTCCTTTCCCCGTTCGAAAGCCCGTCCTAAATAAAACACGTGCCCGGGTCCGTCCTATTTTGGAATTTTGAGCCAAGTCCTGGGAATCGCAGCATTTGCTTTAGCTTTTGCATTAAACTCTTTGGGGATTCAATGTCCATCCCCTAAAATCATCAGGTGCGGATTAGAACCTACCGCATGGCTCAAAATTGAGCCCAAGACCTGGAAGTCCCTATGATGGACACCGTTTGGAAGAAGTTTTCCGCACAGCGGCCAAAGGGCAAGAAGCTCTACGTTTTCATTGGGATTTTATCTGGGTCGATTTGGATCCTGTCCATAGTCGCTGTCCTCGCACTTAAGGACAAAGGCGTTGCCAAGGCTTTGGTAGCAGCAGCAGGTGCCAAATCCGACACGCTCAATATTCATGGCCTAAATGTCAATGTTAATGTTAATGATCGAGAAGCCAGTGAAGCAGTTCCCGAGCACCCGGGTCAAGATCAAGCCCATCAAGAAAAGGACCAAAGTGAGGCCACCGCAACTCTGACTGTGGACGTGCCCACGCGTGCGGAATGGGAGGCGCTTAAAGAATTGGCGGAATTGCATGCCAAAGCCGGTGACCTGGAACAATCCGTGCAACCCTTGGAGCGCATTTTAGTAATGCCTACACGGGATGCAGACTTGCTCACGCTGGCCACTAAGGTTTTTCTTGGGACGGGTCATTACCGGGAAGCCTTGCAAACGGCTGAACAGGCCATTGTGATTCGCCCTCAGGACTTGGCTTTGAAAGCCCAGGCCATTGAAGCCACCTACCGGCTGGGTAAAGTAGAGAAAGCCTACACAACCGGCCAATCCGAAGTTGCAGCACATCCAAACGATTTGACCTTGCTTGTTCAACTAGCGACCATGGAAGTGGAAATTGGACCCGCGCAACCCGATTACGGCAAATCCCTTCAGGCCGCCTTGAAATTGGACCCTAACTATGAACCGGCCCTTTATTTACTGGGTCGGAAGTGTCAACTGGAGGGCAATTATAAGGACGCGGAAAATGCCTTTCAAGCCGTTCTTAAGTTGAATCCCGCCAACAGCAAGGCCCATGGGCAATTAGGTATTGCACTGTATCATCAAAAAAAATTACCGGAAGCTCAAAGCGCATTCGAAACGGAATTGGCACTAGCACCAAGCGATTACAATACTTGGTTCAATTTGGGTGAGCTGCATCTCACTAAAGCTGGCATGGAAATCGATCCGGAAAAAATCAAACCACAGCGGGAAATGGCTATGAATTGTTTCCTAAAGGCGCTGGAGTTCAACGCAAACCATGCTCAAGCTGCATTTAGAGTCGGCGTGTTGTTGAATGGCAATGGGCAATATAAAGAGGCTATCCATTATTTGGAATCCTCTCTACAACTCGACGCGCGTTACGTTCCCACTTTGGTTCAACTCGCCTTATCCTATGAATACCTTAAACGTCCCGAACGTGCCAAACACTACTTAACTCTGGCCAATGAGCTGGATCCCCTCAACAAAGTTGTCCTTTTCAAGCTCAAGCAATGGTCATGAGCTAAAAGTCCCTCCAGACACGCAAAAAGTTGCAATCGGCTCTTGCTTGGATATCTCTAAAGTGTTATTATGCCTAATGTTACGGCTGATCTGGGAGGCATATGGGGAACGTCACCAAAAAGGACATTGTGGATGAAATCGCATCCCGCACAGGACTTACCCAGGTGGATACCAAAATCATCGTCGAATGCTTTTTGGATGCCATCGCAAAATCACTTGTCCAAGGTAAGAATATTGAAATCCGTGGATTCGGTCGATTCAAGGTAAAGGAAAAAAAGGCCCGCACCGCCCGCAATCCTCGCACAGGTGAAATGGTGCAAATCGATGCTGGACTGAAGCCCATCTTCGAAGCCAGCAAAGAGCTAAAAACCATACTGAATCAGGACGAAACCGAACCTTCCAAGCCAGCAAATAAAAAATCCTGATATTTAAATTCGATTTTTAACC
>JAYSRH010000122.1:0-13122 GCA_043721115.1 Fibrobacteria bacterium
CCATGCAAGGTGGTCTCGCTTGCTAGGGCATCGCCTTCATATAATGCGCCCAGCCCCTGGGACCATTTGCCCATTACCGGTCCTGCCCAGGCTAGAAAAAGCGAAGGGATGCCCCCTGGCAAAGTGCGTTTGGCTGCTACGGCATTTTCTTCTTGCATTTGGCCCACGCCAGCCGGGTTCATCAATAGGGCTAGCCCATTGTTGACATGCGCGATACCTGCCCCGCCCATCGCCGCGTATCGGGCGCCCAAAGTCGGGGTAGTGAAAAAACCGCGTAGAAAGGACCGCGCGCCTGCATCGGAAAGAATCGCCCCAGCTGGTGCATTCCGCCGATCATCCCTTTGCAGCAATTGCCCCTCCACCAAAGCCAATCCAGTTGCCGCGACCAGTAATCCCGATCCAGCCCAGCCGAACCGGCGGCGATTATCCACCGAGTCTCGATAGGTGAGCCAGGTGATCTTCTCCCCTTCACCGGGGACAATGGGTAGACTGGAACATTTTCCCGTGGACAAAAGGCATTCTGCGGATTTGCGAGCAAATGAAACCAGGCTTTCGGCAGAAGCTGGGCCACGGGTATGCTGAGCCGAATGAATTTTTCCGAGCGCGACATCCAATAGTACCAGTTGAAGATCAACGAGTGTGTCACGGCGTGAATATTTCGCCGCAAGTATTCGTCCTTTTCCAAATTTTCGTGCAAATACATGGAGACATGTTTCGGAAAAACAGTTCTGAGAATACTCGTTTTCGCTGGTGAGATATCGCGCGGTCTCCTCTGTACTGACAACCCGGTATTCTCCATTCTGGCTAGACCCCAGTCGTATCGCCGCTTCGACCACTCTTTTTTCTTCCCTGGAAATGCTGTCTGTATTCAGAACCACCATGGGCAAAATCCATAGCAGCGCTTTTTTTGGTTGGGTTGAATCCACAGGCTTGGCGACAGGACTTTGTTGCGGCAAAAAGAGGGTCGAGTCCATGGGAGTGGCATAAGGCGCTTCCCTTTTGGTGTTGTGAATATTTTTCGATTGGTCTACAGCAAAGACACTGATCTTAGCAACCAAAAGAATGAATAAAACAACCATTTTCATTGGTACAGAACCACTGGCAGGACACTATATTTGACTTCCGGTGTGCCCGTTGCAGCCACGGTAATTTTTACCAAGTAACGTCCGTTTCTGGCCCACCTACCACCGTCCGCTTTGCCGTCCCAGTAAAAGTCTATCGGTGCTTTGGGCACGGTTTTGTGTTCCACCAGGTGGCGGATAAGCTCACTGTCCATGTTGTAAATCTTGATCGAGATGGTGATTTCAGCACTGCGATCGGATTCCGGCTTCAAACGAATGCGGGTCCCATACTGGGTGTTGCCGTCATGGGTGGCCAAAACAAGCGGACTGAAAGGATTGGGGATGATTTCCACCTGACCAGCGGTTAAACCCTGGGATGCACTCAGAAGACCGTAATAGTTGCCGTCCAAATCGGGAATGTCCACGGCCAGGGCCGGGCCCTTGAAGGAATTGGTTTCGGATTGGATGGAATCCTTGAGCGCTGTCCAATCGAGTTGAATAGCGTCAAAGCGACGCAGTTGATTCTGTCGCGATCGGACTGTGGTTGGGATACCCAAGCTGAGGCGAGGGGGCTTGGAGAAAAGGACTCCGGATGCATTGGACAATTCATAAAGACTTCCTGTTACCGTTGCGGAAATGCCGCTTGCAAAAGTTTTCGATACGGTCCTTTTGTACAACCGTAGGATGGCTTGTTTGCTGCCCGCAAAGGCTGAGTCCGCAATGTGAAGCTCGCACAATGGGTCATGAAAAAGCAGGCGCGCCGAATCGCCAGGTTGTAGGGTCTGACCGATATTGAGTCCGCGTTGCAGGGAATCGCGGTACGCGCCAAGTTCAGTCGTCGCCTCGCTGCCATCCGGGTTGATGTGTTTGACCAGAATGCGCAAAGGTCCGATGAAATGCGGGTCCAGAACCGCTTGCAATTCTTTTATCGTTCCCGCCTGGGAGGGCAGCAGGTTGAGCACCGGGTTGGGCACCATGGGCGAAGGCGGAGTAGTGGTGGTGTCGAATCCAGTAACAAACAGGCTGAAGGATGTGGGTGCAGGCAGTTCCGCCACCTCGCCCTGAGATGTGGAAACCACCAGTTTGTTGATGACGGTGGAAACGACTTTAGTCGCCAGGTCCAAGGACTTTTCGACGCCGTCCAAAGTTACCGTAACACGCAAGGTATCCCAGCGTATGGCGCTGCTCCGTTTGGCCAAAGCGGTAGAAGGGGATTCGGTTTGCAGAGCCAAAGTACGATGTGAGCGATTTCCAAGTTTTGCGGACAAGGCTGCGCTGGTAGACCAGACGATGGTTCCAACCGCATCTACCAGGGAATCCAGGCGCCTACCGGCGGCATCGTAAGCGTGCAGGAGAATTGCGCAACGGGAGTGGGAAGGCAGACGCAGGGTATCGCCAGCGGTTACGCGAAGTGTGGCAAGCTCATGGGATGCTTCCACCTGGGCCCTGAAGCGACGAGCCGGTTCATCATTGGCATAGGTGAGCAAGCCCGAATGGATGATGAAGTAATACGTCAGGAGGCCGCCCTGGGCTCCGGGTTGAAAAAGGATAGTGCGGGGACCGGGAGGGCCCGACAATTGCGAGAAGGGCACGTGGAAGGTATCCGTGGGCGTTCCGTATCCATACACGAGGAGCACGGAATCCGTCGGGGCCGAGGCTTCCAGTGTAAGCTCCACCTTTTGATCTTGAAAGGTCAAGGGCTTTGGCAAATGGGAGAAGGGAAAGGCCAGGGTGATGGTGGTATCGGGACTACCGGTGGAAGCGAGCTTAAAGGTCAAATGATAGAGCGGTATCACAGCCAGACTATCCGGTGCAGCGGTTAAGGTATATGTGCCGGAAGAAGCTTGACCCAACTTAGTTTTGGCGGGCAGGTCCAGGGTGCGCGGCGTTAATAGGTGGATGGAGCCGGGGAGAGATTTGCCTCCTGTTTTGATATCAAATGTCAGAGATTTACTGGCTTTGCGAAGACTAAGGGCAAGATCTGTTTTCCAAACGCCATCGACAATGGCCACCTCTGGTTCCACATCCAGCCCGTATCCAGGTAACCCGCAAGTGACTTGGTATTTTCCATCCGGAATCCCTTCCAAAGTAAAGGCCAGATTGCCGGCCTTGCCTGGGACGGGCGCCGCTTGAGGAATGACAGTGAGGAAAATTCCCAGCCCAGGCGATTTCAGCAAAGTGATGGATGCGCTGGCTGGATTGACCACGGTATCCGGTACCAAAATTAATACGCCTTGGATGGATGCCAAGCCTTGCAAGGCCACATCCCGGGTAAGCGTCGATCGGACGGACTCAATGTGAACGCGCAAGGAGTCTGGGAGGGCCCGGCCCGGCCGCGCCACTTGCAAGGTGTATGAACCGGTGTCGGCGGAAAAAGTATACTCGCCTCGCAGATCCGCTTCCGTTTTTTTGGACGCAGCACCGATGCTTAAGGGAACGAGTTCCACGCTGGCTCCGGGAAGCGGCGCAGACTGCACGGAACCGACTATTGGCTTGCTCAAGAGCGTGATGCGGCCTTTCACTACCGATGCGCCCGAGGTCATTTGAAAACCGATATTGGCGACATCGGTGAGTTGCACGGTTTTTTCCTCGCCTAAGAAACCGGTGCGTGATGCGGTAACCAGATACGTACCCGGAGAGAGAAAGGCTGAGAAGGTTCCCTTGTCGTCGGAGAGGAGCGTGCGCAGTAAAAGGCCGGTAGCGGACTTGATGAGGATTTGGCAGCCCGACAGGGGAGCCCCTTTGTCATTGTTGACCGTGCCGCTAAGAGAGGCCACGGGGCGGGCGATAACTATTTTCCCGAGATCCAAGGATTTTCCGGCCAGCAGGCTAAGCACGGTATCCGGCGGGGACTGGTAATCGGCTTTGGCGAAAGAGACCGCGTGGGTAGCGGCAACCACACCCAGCAAAAAGTAGCCGGTAGCATCGGATAAAGTGGATACTGTTTTTCCGCCCCCAACCGAGGTAACGGCTACGTTATCCAGATCCCTTCCCTGGGCATCGACCACGTGCCCGGTGATACGGCAAGACGCGGGAGGCAGCACCTGCTTGATGCGTATGGGGCCGGATAGATCCAGAGTTATGGTGCGGCTTTCCGTTACGAATCCGCTTTTGGAAAAGGTAAGCCGATAACCGCCAACCGCCAGAACCTTTTCCGCGCTTCCGGTATTAATTGAAAACAAGGGAAGGGCATCGGTGCTTCCATCCAATGGCACCACGTCGATGCGGACATCGCCCAAGGCGATTGTATCTCCTTGCAAGTTCAAAGTACGCGTATCCAAGGACAGGGTTTGCACATCATTGCGATACTGAAAGGATGTGGTGTCGCCTACCACACCGGTGCCCTCCTGGCTTAGAGCAAAAACCTTCCAGATGTAGCGCTTCGATAGCAAAGTCCTTTTGGCATCAATAACGGCAAAGGTATCGGTAACCTCGGTTTGAAAAATGGGAATTAAAACTTCTAGGGCATCCTGCACCTCCAAGGAATAGATGTACAGCTTGTAGGTATTGGCGGAAAGACTTCCCGATTTGGAGGCCGTCCACACAAACTTAAGCGTACTATCGGATGCGGAGCTCAGAATTTTGTTCCCGGCGGGGTCGATATTTTTGGGTTTGGACAAGGCGGCGGCCTGGCTTTTGATGGTGAATAATTTCAATCCTTGAGCCTTGGCCGAAGTGGCGAGCGCGCTGCGGCCATCGTAATTGTTGAGTATGACCAGGTTGTAGGGCACGTTGGGGGATAAGGGAGGCGCTGGCACTTGGGAAAAATTTCCGGAGGGATCCGGGGTGCCATAAGAGATAGAGGCTTTGGTGGTGATGGCCTGCCAAATAACACTGGCACCGGAAACCGAACCTTTTTCGGGGTCGATGTTCAGGGCTTGGTCGGATAAGAGCAGATGGTATGCCGGTACCCCTGGAACCGGTGTCCAGGTGATGTTGGGACTAGCCGAGGTTTCCTCCCCGCGCGGAGTTAAGATGGTTGCCGATTGTCGCGAGGAAACCCACAAGGGTAACTCGGAAGAGACGTACTTGGTGTCCCGGCATCCCACCATCAGATAGTGGAAGCCCAGGCCAAGCTGGGGAACGCCCGCGGCAGTCAAGTCGGATGGTTTAAAGGCCAAAATACGGTTACTGGAATCAGAAGAAATGGATGCTGTTGCCGTCAACGGGTTGGTGTGTCCCGGTAGGGTATCACCCAAGGCTATGGCGGAATGGTAGATGCGACAGGAATCCGGCGCTTTGCTGCCTAGCGGAAAGATGGCAAAGCCCAGCCGTATCAAGGAGTCTGGCGCCACTTCGCCGTCCGGGGCTAATAAGAAGATGAGATTCGGCTTGGCCTCTAGGGAAATCTGAAAAGCCGCCAGCAGGGCCGCGATTAAAAAGCCTTGCCTCAAGGCAACACGCGGTTTAAAACGCATAGCTCACTCCGGACCGTACCGCCGGAAGCGGGGACACAAAAAAGTCGGTGGAGAAAATAAGCGGATAACCCCATGTAAAGCCGAAAGTGAAAATGGGAACCAGTGGATCACCATTCCACTCCAGTGGTGAAAGGCCAGAGAGCAGATTGCGTTGGCGGCGATAGTTGATGTTCAAGGTGTGCAGGCCTATATCGGTATGAAACCATCCAAAGATGCCGTTCAGGCAGATCACTTGGTCCGGGAACAAGTCGAGATCCACAAAACCCGCTGTGGTGCCCGAGCTATCTGAGGGCGCGCCGGCGGTATCCACCACAATAGGTTTAGCCACCCGCTCGGCATGGATAGAGACGTTTCCGAATACTTTGGTGTAGCTCATGGCAATGTGCCCGGTCCAGAGATCCACCGAAAGCGTATGGGATTGGGGCAAACTTAAAATAAGCCGCTCGTGGATATGGATGGATTTTTTTCCGGTCTCGCTGTCCAGTAGCCGCCGCAGGTTGTCGGCCGTAAGGAAGGAGTCCGGGCTGGTAAAACGTGGCTCGAAGGTTTCCGGATCGATGAAAAAAGGAATGCTGTAGGTAACATCTACGTGTCCCTTGGCGGACATGCGCGCACCCATGCGAGAAACCAGACGTACCGGCCCCACTCCAAGCCCCATCTCTGGACTCCAAACCGTTCCGGCATAGGCTCCGCTGGCCACACCGTAAACCTTACTATCCGGGTATTCGACCAAAAAGGAAGTGTTGCCGGCATCTCCGCCTACCGACATCCGGCCCGAAAGATCCGGCCGCAGGTCCCCGGACGTGCGCGCGCTGAAAAAATGTTTATGCACCTGAAACGCAGCGGCCAGCCAAGGCACCGGATGGCAGGCGTATCCGAACGTAAGGGACCGCCAAGACATTTCAAAAATGAGCGGCATGTGGATGCTGCCTTTGAGCAGCACGGATCCTGTGCCCTGCATGACTGTATCCAAATTGAAGCGGGCATTTCCCAGGCCGCCGGCCACGGTTAAACTGGCATTCTCGCGCGCGGCGAAAAAACCTATCCCTCCAAACATGGGCGCGGACACATCGACATGGGCATTCAAATCTTGAGAAACCCTAGCGAACAATTCCGGCATGACCACGGCTGAGTCCGCGAACGATCCGATGAATTTTTGAGCTTGCGCAGAAGCATTGAAAGGAAGATTTAGGCTCGCCTCAGCTTGACCATGCGAGAAAGGCCTGGTCAAGGGGCTTTTTAAAAACTCATAGGAAAAGGCGCCGCTGAGTTCCGCATTGGCTTTGCCTATCAGAATAAAAGGCTGACCTATTGCTGAAGTGCCAAACAAAAGCAGGGCCAGCGCAAAAACCTGTCGCCAGGGTCGGGAATCCACAAAAGCAGTTTATCATTCGCAGGGTCGATGGTGCCAACCGCATCGACATGCGGCGTATAGAATCAGGGGTGGACTTCAAGCGCTTTCAGAGAAAACGCTTCAAGAGTCAAAGCACTTCAAGAGTCAGGGCTGTAGAATCAATCGATTTGAAGTTGTGAATCAACCGTCTGGGTCAATTCTTCCGATTGCATATCGGTAAGGACCTGTGTCAATTCTGGCACGTCTTGAATCTGGGTTTTCATATCCGCCGAAAAGCGGAACAGGGCCACCTTGCGCCTGCCCAAGGGACAAATCTCACCGGTGCGAGGGTTTCGAGCGGGCCGCGGCTTGCGAACCTTCGCGTAGAAGGTTCCAAATCCACGTATTTCGATGGTTTTCTCCTGAATCAAGTACTCGCCCACGAGCTGCATGAACTGCTCGGCAACTTCCTTGATTTCCAGCTGGGGATGCCCACTCGATTTCGCAGCTTCTTGAACTAGGTCCTGCTTGGTTACATTCTTCAATTTAACCTCCTGTACCCCTACATGTTGTGTCCAACAAACAGAAGATAACAACAGAAAGTGGAATGTTGCAAGACAATTCACAAATATAATTGTGATCCCATTCCAGCCGCATTCAGATACAAAAGGCAGCTCGATCAAAAATGATGCAATGGAATGTGTTGCTTGATGGCTTCAGAGACTTTGTACTTCAGCATTCATGGAGGCCATGCTTTGTGGCAATCGGTGATCGGGTCCGTAGGCTAGAATTTTTGAGCACACGCCTTCGCAATCATTGCGGCTTCCGTAGAACACGATGGTCCTACCTGACATGTCCACTTCCACCGCGCATCGGAAGGCATTTTCCCTGGAGAGTTTGCAGGCGGATGTCAACATCTCCACTACGTAGTCATAGGTGTGTTCCTCATCGTTGAAGAGCACAACCTTCCAGTTTGCAGCGGGTTTGGTTAAGGTCTCGGTTTCTGATTGACCTTGATCCTCGGGTGAACCTAGGTTAGGCTCCGTCATTTCTCCATAACCTTTCCCCAAAAATATTCCCAGGCCAATTGCTGCTCCCCAACCGAAAAGCTGTGCTTGCGGCTGAATGTCACGTCCAGGTAGGCATTTATAGTTTCGATTGTCTGCCTTAAAAAAAAGGCCTGGCGGCTTTGAATAAATGCGAGGTCGTCGAAGGTATGGCTTGGCATATAGATTTCCAGAGGATTGGATTGCTCCTCGTCTATTGCGCTGGAAAGTACGATTTTCAGATACCGGGAAAAGAACGCGTCGACGAGTTGCCGATTCTCTTCTTCATGATCTCCCATTAGTTTTTCGAACAGCCTTTCACCGGCTTGCGAGCTCTTCAGCAGCTGTACGAATAAGCCTAAAGCCGAGTCATCGATTTTTTCGGAAAGCTTTAGCAGTTCGTGGGAGGTGAGGCGATTGAGATCTTCCGGCTTATGAAATCCTGTCCCATCCGTGAGCCCGGAGAGGTAGATAAGCATCATTCTTTCATAGTCTTCGGAGAGCATAGTGGCCAATATAATCTAAAGTCCCGTCACCAGGTTCTTAAAGAATTTTCCTCTTGCCTTATAATTTTCAAACATCCCAAAGGATGCACAAGCCGGCGACAAGAGAATACAGCCTTTATCCAGTTTGGTCTGCAAGAATTGCACGGCCTCATCCAAGCCGGCGACTTTTAAAAGTGCCGGTTCTCCAGAGGAAGCAAGGCCCACGGTTCTGAGTTCGGATTCCAGGCGCTCAGCGGTTTGACCTATCAAGGCGATGGCCTTGATTTGCGGGGAAGCGGCTATAGCGTGGGCCAATTCCGAAAAATCCGCCAGCTTGTCTGACCCGCCCAGAATGAGTCCAAGCGGCATGGATGGAAAGGCGGCAATGGCGCCGATGGTCGCCTCGGGTCGGGTTGCATAGGAGTCGTTATAATAGGCCAGGCCTTGAATGTCGCGAATAAATTCAAGTCGATGTTCGAGTCCGGAAAAGGCTGCCGATGCCGCGCGCACATGCTTGGGTTCCGCACCAAGTTCCAGGGCTAAGGTTCCCGCAGCTGCCAGATTTTCAAGATTGAATCTGCCCCTTAATCGAGTGGACGATAAGGGTAGGGAAAACCCCAAGGCCTTCCAGTGTACAGCATCGCCCTCAATTTGAATTTCAGCCTTCCGACCATACGGCAATTTTCGTGCTCGGCTTTTATCCGCTATCCAGACGCTGCCGGAATCGTCTGCGCTGAAGACAAGCGCGTCCTGCTGGGTTTGAGACAGTACCAGGTTGGCCTTGTGACGCCAATACTCGTTCTGGGACAGATGCCAGTCGAGATGCTCGCTGGTGGTTTTGAGAACGGCAGCCATGGCTGGACTGGTTCCCAGAGTGGCCAATTGAAAGCTGGACAGTTCCAGGATCAATTTCTCACTAGGCCCAAGGGTGGTTATCAAGTCTAAAGCCGGAACGCCGATATTGCCGCCCAAAGCTGCGGGAATGTTCGCCTCCATGAGCATGGCGTGCAACAATGAGCAACAGGTTCCTTTGCCCAATGTTCCGGTAACACCAATGATACGGTCGCGTCCCAGAATTGCGAACGCCAATTCGATTTGAGAAGTTAGCTTACCGCCGCAGCTTATAAAATTAGCGATACCGGGAAGGTCCGGCCGCACACCGGCGGAACGGAACACGGTGCGCATGGAAGCCAGACCTTTCAAATACCCGTCGCTTCCAGGAGTGTTATATCGAATACGGCTATCGAGTTCAACGGGAGGCTTACGGTCGAAAACCGTGATGTTGGAATAGCCCTGGTTCAGAAGAAACTTGGCGGTGCTGGACCCTTCGAGGCCAAAACCCAGGATGCCAATGGGCTCGCGTATTTCGGGTATAATCCATTCCTTGCTCATACGGCTATGCCTTTTTCCACCAATTCGGTCAACTCTTGCCACTACGCAAATCGGCGCAGCCGCAACTCGGTTTAAAATAGCAACCTCGGTAGCTTGGAGCTCTAGACCCCAAATTTTATATTCCCTTCCTTTCGGCTCACCAGGGCCCAAGCCCAATGCGAAAGTTCGCTGATGGGAAAGGGAGTTCCAATGAATTCGGAAATCTTACAACTGACTCTGCTGTTTGCCGTAACCTGTACGGCATTCATAGGCGCCATTAATTCCCGTGGCCAGGCCCGGGTTGTTTTATCCTACGCTCTCGCGATTCTCACCATGTGTGCGACCGTCTTTCAAACCAGTCAGTACTTGGTTGCGGGGTCCAGCCCAGTCCAACCAGAAGAAGCCCTCGTTGTCACGCCACCGCCCTCTCAACCCCCTTCAGTTTCGGCGCCCATTATTCCTCAAATAGACACGGCAGCTTTGGTCGCGTCTAAGAATCAAGTCGCTCTAGGCGAAAGCAAGACGGACCTCAAGGGTGTGCTCGTTGTCGCCCAGCGCATCAGCCGAAATTTATCAGGATTAAATCTTGGTGTGGTTGCCGACATTTCCGATGAAGAATATGAAGCGCTGCAAAATAAAACCGTAGGCTATTTGAGCGAAGCCCGTCAAGTCAAGGAAAAACTCGCGCCTCTATTGGCCAAGTCACCGGAAGCGCTCAAGGGCACGGCCGATTACCTGTCCAAAGGCGTTGAGTCTTTAGTTACTGCCGCATACAATGCTGAACGATTCTTTAAAGCCGAGAACGATACTGAGGAAAAGTCGCACTTGTCCGCATTCCGGCGCGGAAATCAGGCCGCATTGGATTTTTTCAAGAAATGCGAAATGGAGCTCGGCTCCGACGGTGCCGGCGAGTAGAAATATGCCCGTTTTGCGGGCCTAATAGGAGTACAGAATGTCCGTTGTTCCCAAAGATTTGCAGTACACCAAAGACCATGAATGGGCGAAGCTGGACGGCCTCGTCGCTACAATCGGTGTCACCGATCACGCCCAGGGCGAGCTCGGCGATATCGTCTTTGTGGAATTGCCCAAGTTAGGAGCCAAGGTGGAGGCCGGACAAAGTTTCGGCACTATCGAAGCTGTTAAAACCGTTGCAGAGCTGTATTCACCAGTAACGGGCACCGTTACCGAAGTCAATGCAGATCTGTCCGCGGATGCTGGCGTGATCAATCAGGATCCCTATGGCACCGGGTGGATCATCAAGATCAAAATGGACAAGGCCACCCAAGCCGGCCTAATGGATGCCACCGCTTATCAGGCCCTCATTTAAGCGTAGTCTTCCAATGGAGGACAGGAACAGACAAGGTTCCTGTCGCCAAAGGCTGAGTTCAATTTCCCAACTGTAGGCCAGAACTTATTGGCCTTGACCCAGCTCATGGGATACACAGCTTGTTCGCGAGTGTAGGGGTGCTTCCATTCGTCCGCCAGTGCGTGGGCGGCCGTGTGCGGGGCATTCTTGAGCACATTGTCCGCCTTATCCGCAAGTCCGGTTTCAATGGCTTCAATTTCTTTTCGGATTGAAATCAGGGCATCGCAAAAACGATCCAATTCCGGTTTGGATTCACTTTCCGTGGGCTCGACCATCAGCGTTCCAGCTACAGGAAAAGAAACCGTAGGAGCGTGGAAGCCATAATCCATCAGGCGTTTGGCTATATCCTCAACTTCAATGCCTGAGCCCGCTTTGAATTTGCGACAGTCCAGAATCATTTCATGAGCCACGGTGCCGTTTTTGCCCACGTACAGAATGGGGTAAGATCCCGCCAGTCGTTTCATCATGTAGTTGGCGTTCAGGATGGCGACTTCTGTGGCGCGCGTGAGATTGGCCCCGCCCATCATGCGGATATAGGCCCAGGAGATGGTTAGAATGCTGGCGCTACCCCAGGGTGCGGCAGAGATGGCGGGGATGGCGTTTGGTCCGCCCGTTTTGACAACGGGATTTCCAGGGAGAAATGGGGCGAGGTGGGCGGCCACGCAAATGGGTCCTACGCCGGGTCCGCCGCCGCCATGCGGGATACAAAAGGTTTTGTGCAAATTGAGATGGCAGACATCGGCGCCGATGGATCCGGGGCTGCACAGCCCCACTTGCGCGTTCATGTTGGCGCCATCCATGTACACTTGCCCGCCGCGCTGATGGATAAGCGCGCACACGTCCTTGATGCCTTCTTCGAATACGCCATGCGTGGAAGGATAGGTGGCCATGAGACAACAGAGCCTGTCTCGATTTTCTTCGGCATGGTGCGCAAGATCCACGAGATCGATATTGCCGGTTTCATCGCATTTGGTAACGACTACTTTGAGTCCCGCCATGGCTGCGCTGGCTGGATTGGTTCCGTGTGCGGAGGCTGGAATGAGGCATACGTTGCGATGCGATTCGCCCCGGCTTTTTTGATAGGCGCGAATCACCATGAGTCCGGCATACTCACCCTGTGAGCCCGCATTGGGTTGCAGCGAAACGCCCGGCAGCCCCGTGATGGCGGCCAGATCGCGTTCAAGGTCGGCAAACAAGCGTCGGTAGCCTTGCGTTTGAGATTCGGGGGCAAAGGGATGCATGCGTCCAAATTCCGGCCAGGTGAGCGGAATCATTTCGGCGGTGGCATTCAGTTTCATGGTGCAGGAGCCGAGCGGGATCATGGAGGTGTTTAAGGCCAGATCTTTATTCTCCAGCGATTTGATATAGCGGAGCATTTCCGTTTCGCTGCGATGGGAATGGAAAACCGGATGAGCGAGAATTTCACCGGTGCGAATCAAAGCAACTGGCCAAGCGAGTTTAAGGCCTGTGGCCCAGGCCGCTAAGGCAGGCGCGTCGGGTGCAGATTTGCCCATTGCCTCGGCGAATATACGGCAGATGGCGGCAAGATCTGTGGCTGTCGAAGTTTCATCCAGGGAAATACCCAAGGTGCCATCGTCGCAGTAACGAAAGTTCCGTCCATCCGCCAGAGCTAAGTTTCGAATTGTGGATAAAACTTTTGGGTCGGGCAGGGCGATATGCAAGGTGTCGAAAAAATTGCCGTGCAATTGCCGGTAGCCTAAAGCCAGTAAGCCTTTTTCCAGAGTGCGTGTGAGCGCATGCACGCGCGAGGCGATGGAACGGAGCCCATTTGGACCATGGTAGACGGCATAGAAGCCCGCCATTACGGCCAGTAAAACCTGCGAGGTGCAAATATTACTGGTCGCTTTGTCGCGGCGGATATGCTGTTCGCGGGTTTGCAATGCCATGCGATAGGCGCGGTGTCCGTGGGCGTCTAGAGAAACGCCGATGATACGTCCGGGCATATGTCTTTTGAAGGCGTCGCGGGTGGCGAAAAAAGCCGCATGCGGTCCGCCAAATCCCATGGGCACCCCAAAGCGTTG
>JAYSRH010000123.1:0-4695 GCA_043721115.1 Fibrobacteria bacterium
AACCCTGGCCGTGGACTTTTCCCAGACCGCGTTCGCGGCGTTGAATACGCTCACAGAAAAACAGCGCAAGCTCACGGTATTGAACATCGACCTATTTGAACTCACGCCCAAAAGCACTCAGCCCTTCGACATCATTTTTGAATACGGCTGTTTCAACTCCGTGCATCCTGGCCGTCGCGATGAATACTTCGAAGTCTGGGACAGAATGTTGCAACCAAACGGAATCGTGATCGCAGCATTCTTTCCTTTAATCCGAACCACCTCATTAGATGGCCCTCCCCATCCAACCTCCGAAGGCGAGCTCATGGCCCGTTTGGATGGAGTCTTCGACGTGCAGGAAAAGATCATCCCCAAGAAGAGCATCAAGGAACGCGTCGGCAAAGAAGAGATTTGGATACTAACCAAACCAAAATAGTGCTGAAATCCTTTTAGCCCTTTGGGGTTTCCCCACAGGGCTAAACAATCGCAAACTTCCAAAACACCCTGCTAAAGCCATGGTTTCTAACCAATTGGCCCTCAGCATCTGTGCCCACGCCACAAGTGGCACTTAACCACTAGCCGTAGTATGCTCTAGGACAAGGAGGCACAAGATACCCTATGTCCTATTTCTCATCAAAATCCACCTGGCTCAGTCTTGTCGATTTCGTCGAACCGGAAATTACCCCCGATTTTCCGGTGTTGCACTATGGCACCACAACTCTGGAAAAACCCACTTCCATGACTGCGGAAGATTACGACTATATGCGCATAACGCGCGACCTTCGGCATCGGCTGTTTTTCCATTTCAAGGAATGGGAATTTGGTCCAGCCCTGTTGGAAGACCATATCCAACTAGCCCAATCGGAGCCCGATATCGAAGAAGCTCTCGCCCACTATTGCCACGCCCGTCACGTTGCAGTTACCCTAGTTAATCGCAACAGCCAGCCCTTCTATCTTATCGCATGGTTGGAAGCCGATCAAATAATTGCGGAGATGCACAAACATCTCGGCAATTTCGACAGCTGCGCGCTCTATGCAAAAGAAGGGTTGAACACGATAAAGAAAAACAAATTCGCACCGGCTTTAGACATGCGCATCACAAAACTTGCCATTCAGTTTAGCGAATTGCTGGTGTCGCTTTGATTAGTTTAGCGCTTCACCCATTTTTACCATGGTGCCGTTGGACAAACTGCTGTTCCCTTGAAACGTGGCGGGCAATATCAAGATAACCGTCGATCCAAAGGTAAAATGACCAAGCCGTTCGCCTTTTTCATATTCCTGACTTAGTTTGGTCTCGGTCAGCTTTTGAAAGGTACTTTTAGGTACGTCCCTCAAATAGATACCGCCAATCAAACTGGCTCCCACCATAATCAAATAATAAATTTGCCCTTCGGTATTTTGTAATTTCAGTATCAATCGTTCATTCTTTTCATAAATTCTGGAAATATATTTCACTGCCTCTTCATTTTGTGGGAAATAGCGCCCCGACACCCACTGGCAAGCCAGTAAAACGCCTTTCTCCGGCATATGTATGCCGTGATATCCATTGGGAGTTAGAAACAAGGTGTAGTAAACGCCGCCAGTAAAGCCATTTGATCCCGAATGAAAATATTTTTCGGTTAAAAGCTTATGGATAGAATAATCTTGGCCCTTGGCCTGAATCAAAATGCCGCTTTCAATTTTTCCCTGAGACATTAATATTCCATCGACAGGACTCATGAATCCATGCGCAAAGGGCCGTTGACCTGATTCAAAATCCCTAAGAAAAAACGCTTCGATGGTCTTAAACTTAAGTTCGCTCTGCGCGATCTTTGATGCGAGGCGGGCATTCCATATTTTTATCAGTATTTGGATCAGCCATGCGGGATTCTGGGCACGGCTGATCCTACCAGCCACATAGTTGATCAATGTGTGAGGGAAGATCCCATAGATTTTGAAAAAATATTTATGCCGATACCAGGTCACGGGCTGGGCTTGATCGTATATAAATTAATCCTTTTAAACAACCACCAGGACACTCGAGTGCTCCTTGCTCCCAGTCGCCATATCCAATCATGCACAAGGTATACTGTGTTCACTTGCGTCGCTGGTGCGGCAAGTAAGGATGATTTGCGGCCCTTAAAACCAAGCGGTATGGAAACCAAGTCAAAATGGGTAAGGCGAGTAGACGCGGACTTTCCATTGCAGAATTGGATGCGCGCCAATGAATGGTTGTGAGTCTGGAGAAATTTTTTTGCAATGTTCAAATTGATTAAGCATTTATCCACCACGGTTATTTTAGCCAGGGGATACAATTCGAGCAGCAAAATTACCGTTCGCGGGAAACCGCCTCCGCCAATCACACATATTTTCGATGGAGCAGGTACCTGATAAAGGTTCATTAAATTTGAAACTGCCCTTTTATGACTGGCAATAACGCTGTTTTGAAATTTCGGAAAATGAAATATTTTGTTTTCCAATTGAATTAAGCCATACGCCTGCAATTTGTTCAAGACTAGATGAAGACTATCTACCCAGGCTAAAATTGGAGGGTAGACGCTATAGAGGTTCTGCCTTGTATTAATGATTCGTTTGCTATGCTGGGACCAATGGGCACTCGGCATTATATGATGCTCCACATGATACCCGTCATTAAAGAAAAGGAAATTATAAGCCGGATTGTAATAACTTGTCCCCTGCGGAAAGGCCATTCCATGAAGGTGGTGTTCAAAGTATCCCTGAATTTGACAAAGTCCAAGCCCAAGCAGGAAGCCTGGGAGGTAAACTAAATAAATGAGTGGCTTCGCATAGGCTCCCATACCCGCCCACAAGCCAACCAGGGCAGCCATCTCAACACAAAAGGTCAAGCGCAAAAAATTGAATTTTCGGGTTTGATTTGGCGCATGATGTTGCAAATGGCGGAATCGCCATAACGATTGGGGTATAGATGTCAATAGCGTTAAGTATAAACCAAATCCAGTGTTTAGCCATGCCTGCTTGAAAAGGTTTGAGTGCAAATGAATATGCGAAATCGTATTCGAAACCCACCAGATAATCCCGCCAACCATCACAATCCCAGCAATGGTACCCGTTTTTCCAGAGGCAAAAGATTCACTTGCCATGAACACAAGCAGGCCACCACAGATTAAAGCCGCCAAAAAAGGAAAAATATCCAACCGTGATTTTCGAAAGAATATGCTTTGAGTTCTGGTAAACATGCTGGCTCTCAAAAAGGGGACTGGGACTTTGCAAGAGGAGGTAATGCCTTTCGCAAATCATTCCATCCATCCATTAACCGGTTCCGAGCCATTTCCAAAGGCGATGCCAAGGAAAGCGATTGCAAGTCATACCAATAATTGGAATGCGGATCAAAAATCCTCGATTTCCGGAAATCGATTGTCGTGCGCATGTATTTTTCATCTACGCTGGCGATTTGAATGGGCTCGGTAACCAAACCCAAATACTGGATTACATCCCTATTTGATTTTATGGTTCTCCATTCACCCGTTATCCCAGTGAGAAGCATAGCTTTTACTTGGTCCAACCCAAGCAAGCAATCCGTTTTGAAGAGCGGCTGGTTCGAAACTATTAGCGTATTAGTTTGGTTGTCATTCAGTGAACTTCCATGCCCCAAACTGCCGTCATCAAATAGGGATTCACCATGGTCACCTACGGCGATTAACAGAGTGTTGTCCCACTGCCCTATATCTTTAAGGGTTTGAATGATATTTCCAATAGTCTGATCGATATAATGCGCTGAATTATAGTAAGTCTTTTTTAATTTTAGTTTATCGCCATTCAAGATTTCGGATTGGGTGATGGGATTGTCATTTAATATTTGCGGAACCTTGGGATGGCTATATGGGTAGTGAGTGGCCTGTAAATTGAAGTAGATAAAATGCGGCACAGACCAATTTTGGGATTCAGCATACTTTTTGAATTGATAATAAACCCAGTTCTCATCTATCGCCCGATTGACTGAAGACGTATCAGAAAATACAGGTTGTGCTCCACTGCAAGCAGCATCGCAAAACGACTCGCTTAACTCCCGCATTTTTGAAATTTGATCGAGCGCGCCGAAAGACTCATCCATGCAGGAAAACACCGCCAAACTGTACATATTATCGGAAAATTCGGAGAATACTGATTTATGATTTTCCACTAGGCCCGCTGTGCCAAAAATAATCGCCTGTTTTGAAAATATTGTTGTGCCGGTATGGCTATACATATGCCTGGAATAGGATCCAGACTCGGCCAAGGCATTCAGTTGAGGTACAATCCAATTAGTGTCTAGCTTTTTCCATAAAATTTCCGGTCGCATCCCCTCCAGAATAATCAACACTACGTTTTTGGGCTGTTGAAATTTACCGGACGCGACCTGCTTCATGGTGTCAGGTTTTATCCCAAGCGCTCCTATACTTTGCGAATCGGAATGAATTTCAAACGGTGTGCTGTTCTTGGAAAAAATATCCGGATCCCGATACAATCCATATATGCCAAATCCATCACCGTCAACATTCAAGATTTTGTCAATCGGCCAAAATAACGCCGAATAACTCAGTTTTTGGTTTAAGGCAAAGCGGACATCAGGTTTAGAAGCAGCGTATGTAGCGGCTACCAGTAATGGGAAAAAGCTTGTCGCCAAGATTCGGTAAATGGATGGCAAAACCAGTTGTTTTTCCGCGCGGCCACTTTTTTTGTACTTCAAATTTAGTCCGTAGGCAATCAGGATGTTCA
>JAYSRH010000124.1:0-4694 GCA_043721115.1 Fibrobacteria bacterium
TATCCGCCACCGGCGGTAATTATACTTGCTGGGACATGCCCACTCTAACGGCCGTGGACCCTGCAGGCTTGACACCGGAAATTTATGCTCCTGGTGGAAGTGGTTACATTTTGAAGCTGACCCGTTCGACTTCCGAATTGCGGAATGTTACGGTATCGGGCATATCGGAAAACGGTGACAAAGAAAATATAGCTCTAGGCACTCCCACCAGTCCTTTAGGTTTTCCCACTCAGGCGGGAGATTTCAAATACAACCCCAATGACGCAACGCCCACCTTGGGCAATGGAACCCTGGAAGTGGACAAAAACGGTGCGCTGACTTTCACTTGGAGCCATCCCCGTGATGGTCGGGAAACGGTAACCTACATACTACCTGGAAGAATCACCCCAGTCATAAATGGCGATGTAGTTTTCACAATTAAAGATCCAATAACCCGTGGAGAAGTCATCACTCCGGTTAAATTGGAAAATCCTGTCATTATAGTGGATGGCAAGAATACCTGCCTCTCCAATTGCAATGGCACGCAAGTCTTCTGGCCCAACGCCAACATTCCCACTTGGATTCTCTCTATAAAATCCCCCATTACCTATTCCGTGCATGTATATGATAACATCGGCCAGTCCGTAGCGATGGGACGTGGTGAAATCACATTAGCGACGTGGAACTCCATGGCGAAATCCGGAGATTCGGCTGCGATACAATTGAAGCTCCCGCCTTTGGCGAGTAACGGCCAGCTATTAGGCACCGGTGCGTATGTGATGAGAGTGCTAATTGCAGCGCAAGGCGATCAGGTAACCAAGAATTCCGCCGGGGAGCTGATCATCGTGAAAAACTCCAAACGGGAATATTTCAAAAAGTTTGGATTTATTCGGAAGTAGCGGCTCGATTATTCCTCAACTGATCTCGCGCATCCAGCGAATACAGGTTTCTAATTCGATCTGCATTTTATCCCGACTCGCATGGAAACGACGACCGTGCCCGGGTAGTATCCATGTGAATGAATATGCTCTCAGCTTCTCCATGGATCTGAGGGTTTCCGCCCACGAATACCAACATGCGTCCTTAAATGCGTACAAGTGACCGCGTCTTTTCGAAAAGGCGAGATGGTCGCCTGTAAATAGAAAGGTATCCTGAAACAATAATGCCGTGCTGCCTTGCGTATGACCCGGAACGGGTATAATCGTAAGGTCTTGTGCCAATCGAACGTCCTTTTCACCTTGTAGTATCCGCTCAATAGCGCGGGTTCCCGCAGTGACATCCCCGGAATGTAAAATGCGTTCGCAGCCGAATCGATTCTGCCAGAATTGATGGTCGGCCACATCGTCACCGTGAGTTAGGTACAACCATCGCACGCCGCCAAGGGCTTCAATATTATCCGCCAGAATTTCTGATCGTCGCGGCGAATCCACTAGCACATTACCCTCTGGGTGGCGGACGAGGTAACTGGCGGCCCCGAAAGATTTGGAGCTATGGTATCCGCAGTAGTACACCGCTCCGTCTATGAGTAAAGGAAATTCACGTCGCGCTAATGCTATTTCAGGAGCCGGAGTCATGGTGCCAATAGAGGCCGTTGGGCAGGCGATCAAGGCCCTCAAGGCCGATTGGCGAGCTTCCTGATCCACTGGCTGACAGTGTACAACCGATTGATCCTGGGAACGCGTAAACGTTTCCGGTGCAAGCCAGCGGCACGTATCGCAGTCGATGCAAGTATGGTCTACATAAAAATCGCCAGGGACGTTGTCGGGGAGTTTACGCTTTGGATTGGCCACTTAGGTTGTACTGCTCCAAAAGTTTTTCTCTTTCTTCAGGTCAACTTGCAGAGCATAGGTTCATTAAAAAAACGGGTCTGGACATAACGATACGCTCGTTTGAGTTCCGCCCCAAACGCCTCCTGCGCCAATAAAAGCACTTGGTTCGACTGAAAATGTGCTCGTACCCCACATCGTTACTTCACGAGGCGCGTTAATGTCATAAATAGTGTTGCCTTCCAATCTTGAGCTTGCTCCAGCACATAGATTTGCGTCTCTTAATTCGACCCCCCCACCTTCATTCCTGCCATTGTTTTGGGAGATTTGCGTATTCTGTAATCGCAAATAGGATCCATCAATTACTTTAATGAACCCTAATTCGGAAGAATTATTGAGGAATTTGGAATCAATAATATTAACATTAGTCCCCCCTTCAATTAAAATTCCAACCCCAGTTCTTAAATTTTCGCACCTAATATTCTTTAGTTTAGCGTTTTTACATCCAGAAAGATTAATAACCGCCACAAAGTATGTAGATGGCTCTTCTACATATAGAAAGTTAAAATCGGATAACTCAATATCATCTACACTGTGTGGGAGGCCATCCATTGTCCGCCAAGTATTCGCTATAATTCTATAACTATCCGAAAGGTTCATTAATGTTGATGTATTACTGGAAAGATTTCGACCAGCTAGTGATCTATCTGTCCCGTCGCTAGCAAAGCTTCCATTTATTGAAATTTTCGATTTTAAAATAAATCCTTGGTCACTAGCTGGAGTGTATGTCCCATCCGTTACCCAGATATTCGCTTTATCCCCGTATGTCGCCCCGGCAGCCAAAACAGGTCCAAGCTCGGGATAAGCATTTGCCCACGAAGAACCATCTTTTGCACCACCTAAAACATCCTTGCGAACAAATATAACTTTGGGTTGGTAGGTAATCTGAACCACCAAGCTGGTTGAATTTCCGGCCACATCTGTTGCGAGAACGGTAACGTTTTGTGTCTCCCCAGGTGTTAGTGATGGTGTAAATTTCCAATTCAGGACGTCGGTGCTAACGGCCGGACTAAATCCACCGGCAGCAACCCGATATTCGACAGACTTCAAGCTTATATTATCACTCGCAGTCACCAGGAATGGTACGATAGTATTCGTGATTTGCGTTGGCACCGTTTTGTAATTATCCAATCTCAGTACCGGAGGCACCAAATCTATGAGCACCTTTGTGGCGGCCCAGTCACCTGGATTTCCAACTGAATCCAGTTCGCGCACTTTCAATGTATGTTCTCCATCTGAAGGGTTGGCCATCGTATAACCATTAAGACTTTGACAGCTTGCCACTGGACCCAGATCCAGTTGGCATTGGGGTGTGCCATACGAGTCCGTACCACGCGTCCAAGTCCAGACGGCTTTATTATTTGGCGATACTGGTTGACTTAAATTTGGAGCACCCGGAGCGACCCGATCCACGGTCACAATGCTACTGTAGGTGGGACTTGAGGGGTTTCCGGCCAAATCAATTTCAGACACATCCAACTGATACGTCCCGTCTGCAAAGGAAGAATAATTATAGGTCGTTCCATTCTGTCGGGCGACTTCAGTCTTATTTATCCTAACCACAAACAAATCACTAGACGGACCAGTCTTAGTCCATACCCATGTCAAACTTAGATTGGCAGGCGCATTTTGAATGTTCACCGTGACCGGAGGCGTTGTTGTTATTGAAGGCGCTGTCGGCGCAGTGGCATCCATGGATACGGACACCGTGGCTTCGCCTTGATTCCCAAGATTATCGGTTGCCGTGACTTTTATCGCAACGGTCGTATTGTTCACTAGGGGTATTGCCTTGATGGACCAAGTGCCGTCGCTTAACAAATTCGTTGCCAGGGTTCCCGCCACTCCGTCTATCGTATAGGCTAGCGTTTTGATGGTGCCGGTACCTTGCGGACTGGTCGTGCCGCCGGCCATGTCAACGGTTCCAAGCCGGGTCAAATACGTGCCGGAGGATTGCGGCTTGGTGATGCTGACAGTCGGTTTGGAAAGGTCATACAGTATCGAAAGGCTGGCAGGCACGGACCAGTTTCCGGCAACATCCCGCTCTTCAACGTATAGGGTATACAGGGTTTTGGTAATGGCAGAGGCAAGCGGGTATTCCAGCACCTTGACCGTGGGCTCAGTGCCTGAAAAATTAGCGTCGCCGAGTTTAAATCGGAAGTCACCGGTGCCGCCGCCTCCGGAGGTCCAGGTCCATTTCGGAAGGGATGCGGTGGGTGAAGTGCCCAACAGAATCGGCATCGAAGGCGCAGTCGAATCCATCTGTATCGAAAGCATGGACTGACCCGAAATCCCAAAGCTGTCGGTGGCGATAACCTTGATATCCACGGTCGCATTGTTCACTAGGGGAATGCTTCTAATCGACCAAGTGCCGGTGCCGTTGGTGGCCAAATTTGTGCTTAGAGTGCCCACCGTGGTGCCGACCATATAAGTCACTTTTTTAATGGCTCCCGGGCCTTGAGGTGTTGTGGATCCGCCGGTGATATCGACCGTGCTGAGCCGCGTCAAATAGGTCCCGGTAGTTAACGGAGTGAGAAAGGTTACAGTCGGGCCTTTGGTGGCTTTGACTTTCTGTGACACAATGGTTTCATTGCCTTCCGTATCACGCACATAAAAGCGCACCCCATATTCTTTTTCCACGTCAAATTTATACGACACGGATTTTACGATAGTAGAAGAATCATCCCACACCAAGTTGCCGTCCAAATCCCATTTGAATTGAGTGACGACGCCGTATTCCTGCGGGGCGACAACAGGGGTAAAGGTCAAGGTAGTTCCCACCGTGACTACAGTATCATGTCCAACGGTCACTTGGGGCGAATCCCGCTTCACGGTAATATCCACGCTGTCTTTCTTGGTGCTATCCGCTTGGCTGCGCGCAAAAATCCGTGT
>JAYSRH010000125.1:0-4693 GCA_043721115.1 Fibrobacteria bacterium
AGCGCGTAATATGTTAGCCCGAGCAGGACCAGAGCCCATATCCAACCCGACACCTTCTGTCCGTGACTCAAGGTAGACTGTGCCCCTCTCCACTCCGACAATATGGGCTGAAGAAATCCATGAATCCAAGTGACCAGCAAGAAGGCCATGAACACGCTCAAAAAGGTCAAAGTCTTATTGTCTTTCCAAATAGGTACCGTTAGGATTTGGGAATCGCCATCGCGATAGAGTGTCGGCCTGGGAGAACGGGAACTTGAAGCCATTGTAATAGTTTTAGATTTCATCCTTATCTTATCACCCCAAAAAATAGTTTTAAATCAATTGCCCGAAAGGCGTGGATTTGGGCAAAGTCCCGAGCGGGCAGAAATTCCGAAGAATTGACGGTCGAGTAAAGGAGCATGGTGTGTGTGAGCGATAACGAGAATGTATTCTTTACAAATTGGGTTACAGTCAAGCGCAATCACTTCAATTTATGTTTGGTTATCTGTCGTAATAATTCGAAGGATGCCTCCACTTCAACCTTGCGAATCGCAACGCTTTCGATATTGCATCCAATGGGTATATTTTTGCTCTCAGCATAGTCGCTGAGTTCAGCCCAGTTTCCGGCGCACACTTTTAAAGAGTGTTCCAGAATATCCTGCGAATGCATGAGTTCATTCTCCAACCAACGGGGGATGCTAATGCCGAGCCATTTCATAAACTGTAATGTTTTAACGGATCCGCATGGTGTAAGAGTGAAAATGATCGGGACCAAGGGAAAACCCTGCTCGCGCCCATAATAGTGGTAATCGGATAAAAAGTTCTTTGCGGCTGTTATATCATAAACACCTTGGGAAACGAAAAATGAGCATCCACTTTTTATTTTAGTGAATACACGCAAATGCTCATCATTATTTTTCAAATGTCTTTCGGGAATCATAACGCCACCCAGGGGAAGAGTTGCGTTATGATTTTGTTTGATCAAATAGGCTTCTTGAATGGATAGCCCCACTTTTTGATGCTTAGATGCCACGCCTAAAAATACGGTCAAAAATTCTTTCGGGTCGGCGGAAGACAAGAAAAGAGATAAATCTTCCTTCGAGTATTTCCCAATTGACCGATAAATAATTTTAGGGAGAGACAATGATTTTAATTGGTTTTTTCAAAACGAAAACCCATCGAGGGATTCCATAAATGGAAAAGGCCTGTCCTCGGTCGTGCGTGAGACTTCATCTTGAATGTCATAGACGACAAGACCATCCAAGATATCCATTGGTAGTCTTTCCATGATTTTCTTGGAAATCTCATCCAACTTTTCTGGCACGGTCTCTTTTTTTGGTGGCACTATGCCATATAAAACAATTCCGGATTCACGATTTTTTATTTTTTCAAATAGCATGAGAACAGCCTCCGCTTAGAAATCAGCAGTCTTGTTATATCACTTCACCCATATGGCGGCAGCTTAAAACTTTTCTTGTAAATTTACTTTATAAGGACATTCTGGGATTATTTTCAGAAAATAAACATGCTTTTTTACAATTGTGGCACAACGTGCGCATGCCAAAGATAAATAACTCATAACACAGGGTAAGATTCTTGGAACTATCTCTCAAAGCGTCGCCATTAATGGCCTGTAGTCCACCTCCGGGAAGGGTAACTTTCAGCCTCTAGTCTGAGCAACAGTTAGCTTCACGCCTTCCGCATAAGTTGTCGTCTTAAAGTCGAAACGCTTTGAAAACTTTTCGGAATCAAAAAAATATTCCCGATCATATTGATACATCATTTCCGGCATTTCCCTGAGCATGGGAATAAAGATGCCGAGTATTTTTAGCATCCACATGGGTAAAGTGGAAATCTCCGCTTTAGTCTGCATAGCCATAGAGAATAATGCCGAAATTTCGCGCCCAGTCAAAGTATCCTTATCCGTTGGCAAATGCCAAACTTGATTATAGGCGTCCTCGGTATTACCCAATAGTGCAGTAGCCTTGGCTGCATCAGGGGTATATGTGAAGGAATGTTTTTTATCGGCATCCATCATCCAATTCGCCTTCTTGCCTTTCTTTAAATTTTTATAAACGATCTCCGTCAACATACTCTTTTCATTATTCGGACCATAAAAATCTGCGGATCGAGCAATCAAGGCTTTTAACTTTCCCGTTTTGGTGGCTTGTAAAAGCATCTCGGCGATTTCCTTGCGAACCATGCCTTTTTTGCTAGAAGGATTAATTTGAGATTCTTCGGTCATATGCCCCATAGTCTTATCGGCGTACATATACACATTATCGAAAAAAACCAATTTGGCTTTATGCAGTATGCAGGCATCGATGGTGGCCTTCATAAGTTTAGGCCATTTCTCCTGCCAAACTTTTAGATTGTAATCGAACCCGACCATTAAATAAACCACAGTGGACCCGGCCACGGCTTTTTCAACTTGCGCAGGATCGGATAGATTGGCTGGAAATATGTCATCCGTGGAATTAACCTTCTTGGGATTACGGCTCACCAAGCGAATCTGATTGGTAAAGGTTTTAAGTTCAAATGGCATTAGAGAGCCGATTGTTCCATTTGCGCCAAGTATGGTTTGCAGATTATTCACGCTTACCGTCCAAAGTGGGAGTGTGTGGGGGCACAGTATTTTTTAGTGATATGCGACTCGATTTTCGGACTGAGTGCTGTACCCGCCTTTAATATATTAAAATCAACAGTCTTGTGAAAAAAGGAAGAATCCGGAATTTACGGAGGGGCATATGGAATCACGTCGACTTTTTTTGGTCAAGTGGCCCAGATTTGTAGCAACAGTCGTAGCAATATCTGCGCAAATCCTTTTTTCCAAAATCGTCATTTATCCTGCACCGAGCGGCGCGCCGCAAAGCAGCCGCTATTCGGTGAGCGTAAATGGGCAACCGGTATTTGTATACAACGCAAAAATACCGGATCCGCTTAATGCCTCATTCGCCTCCTTTGATATGGACCAACCGGTTTCCGTTTCAATTACGGCAATAGGCGGATTGAACGCTGTAACACTCAAGCCCCGTAACATTAAATTCAACCCATCTACCTCCGGAAACACCATTACCATCCAAGTGGCCAAACCCGGTAAAATCGCCCTTACCACAGACGATATAACCAGTAACCCGCTTTTTCTTTTTGTTAATCCGCTTGAGGTAAACCCACCACAGCAAGGTTCCCCGGGAGTTACGTACTTTGGACCAGGCATTCACAACATCGGCAAGCTGACGATTGGCAATAATGAAACCGTGTACATCGCCGGAGGCGCAATTGTACGAGGTGGTATGTTACAAATCTCTACCAGCAGTACGGGAGCTTCGATACGTGGCAGAGGCATAATGGATAGGACTGCTGCCGGGGATGTAGCCATCTGGGCTGGTGGTAAAAATACATTGATAGAAGGTCTCACCATTGCCAATCAGCCGAGCATGATGGGACATGTGATTTTAGGTGGGTGTGACAAAGCAACAATCGAGAATGTGAATCTTGTAAGCGGAGATAACTGGTCCAATGACGGCATCTACATGATAGGAAGCTCGAACGCAACAGTTAACAACTGCTTTGTCAAAAATTTCGACGATGGCGTTACCATAAAATCGTATGGTGATTTTTCAGGTAACGTAACTAATATTACGGTGAGCAACAGTATGTTCTGGACCCACTGGGCACATTCGATTGTAATTGTCGCCGCATAGCAAATGAATAGCTTACCTTAGGAAGCGCTTGTCAATGCATTTTCAGCGCCATGAAAAACCGGAAGACGGCTTCCGCCAAATCCTTGGGTTCGCCGATGACATCATAACTTCGGGGCGAAAACATGGCAGGGAAGTACTCGCGGGCACGGTGATCCACGGCAAAGGCATGGGTCAGAATTCCCCGGTCCTTGGCTTCATTAAAAGCCTTTTTGACATCCTGAATTCCATATCGCCCTTCATAAGTGTCGTAGTCGCAAGGTTTGCCGTCGCCGATAAGCAGCATGACCTTCTTTCTGGCATTGCGTCCCTCCAAAATTCGGGTGGCATGGCGAACGGCAGGACCCATGCGCGTATAACCCTGGGGGCTGAGGGAGCCTAGCTTGGAAATAGACTCGCTCCAGGGCGTATCAAAATCCTTAATCGGAAAATAGCGGCAGGCGCGACGGGTATCGGAAGCGAATCCTGCGATGGCAAAACCATGGGTATAGGCCTCAAGCGCTTCACCCAAGCAGAACAGGGCTACCCGCAAGGTTTCCAAAACATGTTCTCCCTTTACCCAGGCGTCAGTGGAATCGCTGAGGTCCACCAGAATTAGGGTGGCGACATCGGAGAGATCCCGGCGGCGGTGAGTGTAAATGTTTTCAGATGGCGCGCTCCCGCTTCGCATGGAGATCCGCGCATCGATAACCGCCTCCAGGTCGAACTCATCTCCCGAGGGTTGCGCACGGGCCCGCAGATAGTCGGTGGAAAATTGTTCTAGCTTGCGCTTTAAGGCCTGTATACGTGCTTTGTGTTTGATCCGGGCGGAATCGGCCCAGGAATCGTCTTGGCTTTCGAAATCGGTAACTTGAACCCAGCACCAATCCGGTTTGTAATCGCGCTTACGGAAATCCCACTCCGGATAGGGAATTCCTTTTGAGGGTGACTTGGAATTGGATTCCAACTCAAAGGGCGAGAGGAGGATGTCGGCGCGATACAGTCCAGAGGCCCTATCCTTGGATCGGATGACA
>JAYSRH010000126.1:0-13003 GCA_043721115.1 Fibrobacteria bacterium
CCGTAAACGGGATTCGACAATCCGCCCGCGCCCAACCCACCATAACCGCCACCACTGGCCAAATTACCGGATACTCCAGCACCCACCGTATTCCCAAGGGTCCGCGCTTGATAATATGTGCTCCCATCCCAATTTCCTCGAACATAACCGCGACCTAACACATCAATCTTGCTCGTCGAATCGATGTACACATTTCCAAGTGCGCTCACTCTGAGACGATGTTCAGAAAGGCTATCCGCATCTATATGGGTAAGAGTGCTGTTATCGATTAGGGACATATTTTCATAAATCTTGATGGAATCCCCCACCAAGGTACTGTTCTGCAAATGCACGGAAAGGAAGGAGTGCGCGCCTCGCACATCCACCTTGCCATTAATTACCAGTAGATTTGCATAATCGAATAGCAGAGTGGTGTCGTCGATTACAATCGAATCATTGTTAATGACAATGGAAGCTTGTGCGGCAAAATTCGATTTTATCAATACAGAGTCGATAAATCCAAGATAAACCGTGCCAGGCACTCCAAGAAATCGGGCAGCGCCTTGAGCCGCGGATAGTTTATTAATTTGAGAATAATTCAACCGGGCGTTAAGGATGGAAACTCGACCACCGCCGCCGCCTCCGAATATAAGACTAGTTCCTCCTGTAGCTTGAACCTGTCCGGTTCCTAAGAAAACCCGAGTATCCAAAAGTACTGATCCGCCGCCGCCGCCGCCGCCATTCACCGAAATTGCACCATTGGCGTAAATTCCACCTTGATTATTGATCGAATCGGCCGCGACTTTGATACGGCCTCCGCCTGAACCGGCAAATTTGGATAAGCTTGTTGCACCGCCAGATCCAAATTGGGAAGGCGATTGGATACTGTCATATACATCTGAAGCCGAGCCTTCGAAATTATATCCGCGGCCGCCATGGCTGCCGCCAGATTTACCCGTGGAACCACAAAGGAAACCCTGAGTTATAGCACATGCAGTACTGTTGCCTCCGGTATATCCTTTGCCTGTCACATCAAGGGTACTGGTCGGATCGATAAACAGGGATTTTGTGATCTGCAAATCCATGCCTTGTGAGTTTGTAACCGATGCAGAGTCATGGGTCAACAGTGCATGATTGGAAAGTACGACACTTGTGAATCTATGTGCACCATTGACAATCAGGACGCCTGAATCCACGATGGCATAACGGCCATCCAAGTCCGTATTGGCATCTGGAATCCGAAGGGTGTCGCCATTGGAGGCGAGGAAATACTGGCTCGAAGGCAGTACGCGAAGGCTAAGCGGTGTTGACTTGCTACGGTTTCCAAAAACGTCAAAGGCCGAAACATAGATCTTCAAACTATCTTCACTATCAGGAATATCGACTAGTAGCTCGAAGGGCGCCTTGAATATGCGTGGTTTCTGTATACCATTGATATAAAAATCCACCCCACCGATGCCGCTATTATCCGTGACCCTTGCTTCTAGTTTAAGCTTCTTCCCACCTAATGCGAATGTACCGGGTAAGGGCTTAATCAGTTGAATTGTAGGCGGTTGTCTTTCGTAAATGGATCGATCCAAATATTGTACAATGGACAGGGCTGCTGAAGTTGGGGGATTAGACTGACTTACCTCATAGGCAAAGCCATTACGGGCTTCAATCCCGCGACCATATCCGAAACTTGAATTCAAACGAGTGGTAACCCTGAGTGGAATCTCGCTGGTATCCCGCACCTCGAATAAAGCCTGGAAATTACCTTGGGCATAATCGGCAGATGGAGCCACTCCGAAATTTTCATCGATATCAAAATCGTTTATGGCGACCAGCACATCCAAAGACCGCGCCATCACTCTTGGCAATAAAGGGTTGCTGATATTGACTTGGCGTAATCCACCGGCAAAGGTGGAATAATTCTTATTTCCATCTGAGACCCAGGCGTAACCGTTGAATATTTGCACTGCTGAACCATTAGTGAAAGTTCCATTGGTATGTACTTGGCCCAGTAATTCGGGGGAGGTTGGATTGGTAACATCAATAGTGAACACACCTCCAGTTCCGACCACCACAGCCAGCTTGCCAACTAATTCAACATCATTTACAAATCCACTCAATGGAATTTGGCTGATCAGTACTGGCTGCGAGGGATTACGTACCGAAAGGATTTTTAGGCCTTCGGTTCCCGCCGCCAAATAGCAGAGCGTATCATAAACCCTTAACCGCTGGGCATTGCCAAGGCCTCCCAATTTTCCAATTTGCAGTGGTGCTGCCAAATTGGAAACATTATATACGATGAGGCCGGCATCTGAAGCACCGACGAATACATTCCCCCCTGAATAAATCACCCCAAAGGAAGTATCGGGTAAAGTGGCGGATCCGATCAGTAATGGATTGGAGGAGTCCGCCACATTCACAGTATAAAGGCGGGTAGTACCAACTAGGTAAGCAATATTACCCACAACGTCCAAATCCTCCAGGCCTGAGGAAAAATAGGAGTTGGATCGTACCACCGGAGTAAAATTCTGAACAGTAACCCCCACCGTTTGGGCAAAAGATCCGTTTTGTACCGTAACGACTGCGCTACCTACAGTACCAGCATAAAAACGGCCTGGATCTAATCCAAAATTTACCACGGCAATATTACTAGAAGTATATCGGGTTCCAAACTTGGTACTGGTGATATCCAACTCGGAACCATTTATCAATTCCGCAATGACCTTGACCTGACGCGACACCTCAATCGAGACACCTTGGTTCCGAACCATCACAACCACAGGAGGGTCAACGCGGACGCTTCTCACCACCAAGGCAAGGTTGAAGCTTCGTGGATCGGTGGGATCCAGTCCCACTTGAATTTCTAAGCCATCTAATAAGCCGTCGCCATCGGAGTCGGCCAACAATGGATTGGTGATAAATCCGTCCCGACCCGCTATGATTTCCTCGCCATCCGTGATCCCGTCACCATCCGTGTCCGCTAATCTTACATTGGTGCCATTAATGAATTCTGCCAAGGCATTCAAACCGTCGCCGTCTAAATCCTCCAAAGCATCCACGGGATCATTTGGATTCAAACCATTGGCAATTTCCCAATCGTCCGGGAGCCCATCACCATCGGAATCCAGCGAAACCTGCACATCTACGATTTTAGATGCTACAGTATTTTCCAATTCGGCGAGAATTAGGGTACGTCCACTACGTAGTGCTGTGACAACGCCGTTGCTATCCACCCGAGCCGCGTTGTTTAAGCTCCGATAGGTGATTCCGGTTGCCGCGGGAGTGACATCGGCATTGGCATTATTCTGCAGTAAGGCAATGACTTGAAGTTGAACACTGGCACCCAGGCTAGTGAGGCGAACCGAATCACCCGTAAAAAAAATGGATTGAGGGATGCTTGACCCGATGGAAAACTGAAAATCTCCGACCTTGGCAAGCTGATTGGTGCGCACGGATAAGTATTCCGACTGGCCGTAATAGGTATCAACGCTGTCTGAGCATGTGGCCCGCACCCTTACTTTTCCGGCACCCGCAGCAACATTGTTTATCTGAAAAGTTCCTTCTCCCTGCACATAGGCGGTTTGGTTAAGGATGGAAACGGTGCAATTCGAATCCAATTCGGCACCATGCAATAATGCGCCCGCTAACGCGATAGCCAATCCGATTCGTTGCAACAACGGCTTAAGTCCTTTTACGTACTTCATGTTGATTTGAACCAGTCCCTAAAACAGGCCTGGTTCATCCTCCTTGAAGGTGTTGTTGATAACGCTGCCTGTGGGATTCGAAGGTGCACCACAATGCCAACCACCCTTAATAATTCCAAAACCAGGATCCGAACTTACCGTAGTACCGTCTTCGCTCACTGTTCCGGTGCCAATGGATACATAGGTTCCGAGATCATGATCAAAGGAGAAGAAATGAGTTTGCCTACCGGGCGCTAAACCGTTTACATTTGGAAAGGTTAGCCGGGCTGGCGGATCAAATTTGACCGAAGGCGGGCCGATGGTGACGATAAACAAAGGCTGCATACCTTCGCCCGGTGGCATAGGAATCTTGTCAAACTTAACCTGGGTGGCAGTGACCAAGCGATCTTCCACGTCCTCAGGAAATTGCGCCGAGCCGGCTTTAATTTCAAGCTTGAAGCCCGGTACTTGTGGAATTGTAATAGTTACATCTTTATCAGCCAAGGGAATCTTGCCATTTGCATTATCCCGAGGCACAAGATAAATGGACATACCCAGCGAATTTGCCACTCCAGGAAGGGTGGTCACTTCGTATTCCAGTGTGGCCCAGTCACCGGGCGCTTTGACCGTGCTTCCATCCACTTTCAGGTGCAGATTGCCGATAGGGGGATTGTTAACCAAAAATCTTCCTTTAGCATTGGAAATGGCCTGTTGGCCAGACTCCTCAATCAAAACTGTCGCACCCTGAAGGGGAATATTCGCATTATCGAGGACTACTCCCTCCAAGGTAGTCTTAGCCGTAAGGACTGGGTTGAAAGCCGTAAACGTAAATCGTGCAGGCAGTCCAGGATTACCATCGAAATCAGCCTCCACTACTTGGCTGTCCCGACCTGTCTGGCCACCCAAAGTGAACACGGCCGTGCTCCAGCCATTTTCTGCTGTATTGGAAGTGATCAAAGCATTCCCCCCTAATGTACCATCCCCTTGTACAACCCTGAAGTGGACGGGAAGGCCAACGATGGGATTGCCAGTTGTGTCAGTCACTACGGCGATTAAAGGTTTCGGCAGATGGTTCCGAATCAGGCCTTGTTGACGTTGACCGGAAACGGTGTTGATTTTACTGGGCGTGCCGGCCACACCTGTGGAAGTGAATAAAGCGTCTCCAGCGAAATCGGCTGAACTGGCGCGAACCTGATTGGTACTAAGCCCACCACGCGATCCCAGTGTCAAATTCACAAAAGCGCGGCCATTGCTTCCCGTGTTAATTGCCAGGGCTCTTTTGCCTCCGGTTAACAGGCCATCACCTTTGACAACCCGGAAGATAACCGGTCTACCAACAACCAATTGGTTCGTACTATCGCGTAATTCTACTTCCAGTGGGGCTGAAAGATTGCTGAGTATCGGCCCGCTTTGATTTTGGCCAGACGAGATAGCAATTCGGCCGCCTATAGCTGGGTCCAAAAATACCGAAATATTATGGGACGTATTATTACCTGCCGAGTCGGCGGCAACGGCGCGGATGGAGTTACTTCCGGACACCAACGGAATCGTTACAGAAAATGTGTTGCTTCGCACTGTGGCAGGAATACCGTTGACGGTAACCTTAGGGTTTGCCTCCATTTCGGATCGAACACGATCGCTTACCTCGCCAGAAACAGTTATGGAATTGGAAGTAAATCTGTCCAAATCATGTGGAGAAGTAATTTCAATACGCGGTGCTTCGCGATCCAATGTCAGGGATACGCTGGCAGTGAATTTTGAACCATCCGTGGCCTCCGCTACCGCCATCAAGGTATTGCGCCCATCTTTCAACGGGACCAGTACAGAAAACACACTATCAGCGCGTACAGCAGGCAATCCCTCCACGTTAACTGATCGCACATTTTCCCGCACCACCATGGAAACCATAATATCCGGAGTAGTTACTAATGCGAAATTCCGTGGTGAAGTGAATTCAAGTGGAGCCGTCACTGCGTCATAGGTCACATGCACCGAATCTGAACTCGCATTACCGGCGGCATCGGAGAACGTACGGACAATCGTGTTAACACCGGGAGTCAAAGTCTGTACTGTATCCGTGGTTTGGAAAACTTCATCCACTTTCCAACTTACATTCAAGGTCGACTTGTGTGTAATCCTTGCTTCGGAGGGGGATACAATTTTGACCACTGGGGCAAGGACATCCCGACTCACTTGCAGAGAAACAGTTCCATTATTTCCGGCAGAATCTGTATAGGAGCGAGTGATAGTGTTTGACCCATCATGCAAGATTTCTGAGGTTAGTTCGCTTTGGCGTACACCGTCCACGGTCCACTTAACGGTGATCAACGAATCTCCGAAAACAGCCCCATCAACGGGTTCAATGATCTTTACGACCGGATTCTGGGTATCGAGAGTTACGGTTATAGAAGCATTGCTACGATTTCCAGCGAAATCCGTAAACTCACGGGAGATAGTGTTGGGACCTTCTATTAGGGCCTGAGTTATGCTGTTATTTTGGAATATCCCATCCACTGTCCAGGAAACTGATGGACTAGGATTATTGGTAACGAAACCATTCGTTGGGGAAATAATCTGGACTGCCGATCCGTGAGTGTCCAGTAAAACATGCACACTACCAACTCCTGTATTACCTGCGCCATCTATCGCTGTTCGGACTATTTCGTTATCGCCTTCTTGCAATAGTTGACTCATCATTGTGGATTGAGTCGCGCCGTCTACACTCCAAGAAACATGAAGATTGGGATTTCGAGTTACAAATCCATTTATTGGAGAAAGAATTTGAACCAAGGGACCCTGGCTATCGCGAATGATGATAACTGTATCCGATCCGGTGTTGTCCGCCGCATCCGTTTTATTCCGAACTATTCGGTTTGTCCCTTCATTGAGTGTTGCCTGATTCTGGATGCTTTGAGTAATACCATCGGCCGTCCATACCACTTGAATTGTGTTTTCCCGACTTACGGTACCCGTAACCGGAGAATTGATTTTGACCACTGGAGGTCGGGTATCTAAAAACACAACGATTCGATGTACCCCAGTATTGCCCACAGCATCAGTGGCAATGCGATCCAACGTGTTTTCGCCTTCCTTCAAATTTTCGCTCAACCGGGTTATTTGCATAACGCCGTCCACAGTCCAATCCACGCCAAGGATAGGCTGATTTGTTATGAATCCATCGGCAGGTTTTACGATTCGGACAATGGGGGCTTGGCCGTCAAACATAACCTGGATAGAAGCGCTTCCCTGATTACCAGCCGAATCAAGTGCGGTACGCGTGATAGTTTTGGAAATGCAGCATCCCTTAAGGTGAACCTCGCGCTGCGTTGATTGAGCGGCTCCGTCCACGGTCCAAGTGATAGTGAGCGATGAATCTCGAGTGGTAAAGCCATTTTCCGGAGATGTAATGGCCACTAAAGGAGGGATGGTATCGTATATAATGTGAATGGAATCGACACCAGTGTTACCATTCACATCCGTAAAGGCACGCCTGACTAAATTACTTCCCGATTGCAAATACTCAACTGTGCGAAATTCCTGATTCATTCCATTAATCGTCCAGGCTACTGGAAAAGGATTCCGATTGGTAATAGTTCCATTTGCAGGTGCGGTAACAACTACGTTTGGAATGGTTTGACTGAAATAGACATTTACTGTGTCCGCACTGGACCCGCTCCCTATGGAACGGATAATTTTGTTGGCTCCGTTATGGAGTATCGACATCGTATCCGTAGTTTGGTAAACTCCGTTGACAGACCAGCATACCACCATAGGTGATTGGTTGGTATGGAAGCCGTCAGCGGGAGAATGGATTTTAACCAATGCCGTGGCAATCGAATATTCCACGGAAACGGAATCTGTGCCAGTATTACCAGCCGCATCTATAGCTTGGCGTGTGATTGTGTTTAGGCCGACCAAAAGGTTCTCACTGGTTTGTATGACTTGGGAAACACCATCCACGCTCCATTGCACAGCGACCGGATTAATCAAGACTGTAGCGTTATTCATTGGACTAGAAATAACCACACTAGGTGGAATTCCATCTTTTATGACATTTACCGTGTCCGCAATCGTTTGATTTAAATCATCTAAGGTATCCACAATCAATTGGTTTGCTCCCTCCACCAAGGAGAAAACTTTGGACCGCAGTAGCCCATTTACGGAATATTGAACGGTTATGGGGATGAATCGTGTTAAATAATCCGCATCTGGGGAAGTAATTATAACGGCTAGAGGGGAATGTATCACGTTTATAACAACCCAAGTTTTTACCGAGGTGTCCTTGCCATCAGTTGCACGATATGAAATTGAATCAAGTCCGGAAAAACCGAGTGTAGGTTTGTAATGAAGCATCCCATTTAATTTCAACTCAGCAACGCCATGTTTTGAAGTTCTTTCGAGTAAAGCCACCAAACTATCACCATCACCGTCTGTATCATTTGTGAGAACACCGAGACCTGTGGCAGTCATAGAGTCACTGGCATTGACACTGTAATTGTCTTGCACGGCATAGGGCACCCGGTTTGGCGTTACCTCAATTGAAAAAGCCCTTGCGAATGTATTTCCCGCACTGTCCATGGCAAGGCAGGAAATAGATTGAGAACCCAATGGAAGCGTTTCCTGATAGCTTATGGGTTGGACGACCAATGAAACCGTATTGCCACTGCATTGCAATGACTTTAGACCTGATATCGAATCCTTGGCAGTAAGCATCAACGTTACTCTCGCGCCACCTGACAGTGGCAATTGTTTGGCTGAATCCAAGGTTAAAATTGGGGAAATCGCATCGCGTTTAATAAAAAGCGAAGCATTTTTTTGGTTTCCCGCGCTGTCACGGGCTTGCCCTGAAACGGAAATGTTTTTTCCATTAGTTGTAACAGAAACCGGCCCGGAGCAAAATACCAGGCGCGTATCATCCGTACATGCAAAACTAACAGTGGCCAATCCCCGATACCAACCATTATTTCCATCTACCAAGCTAGGTGTCGCGTAAATTTGCGGAGGAATGGAATCCAGGGAAACATTTACGGTGTCGGCACTGATACCGGTTTCATCTGTGTAAGAACGGACAACCCGATTTGAACCTTGCACCAAACTCGCGCTCAATTGCGTGGTCTGGGCAAGCCCATTCACATTCCAAACTACGGGAACTGGGCTGTGATTGAATAATTGGTTCTCCAATGGGGCAGTAATCGCCACCACATTTTGAGGCCCATAGGTGCTTGTAAATGAAGTGGTATCCCCATAATCCGGATCGATATAGCGAGCGGATAAAGTAGCCGGCGCCGTGACCTGGAGGATGGTGTCGTTAAGTTGCACGGGTGCGTTGCTAATAGTGAAGTTGCGCGTGAATTTTCCAGGAAATGTCGCAGATTCTGTTGCCACGGGACGCAAGGTATCACCATTGGAACTAGCAATCTCAAGGATACGTGTTTCGATTTGCGGGCCATTGCTTTGATCCACCAGGGTGACCTGGGCACCGGTGGTACCGGCTGGATAGTTCTTCTTATCAAGTGTGATTTGGCTCTGGGCATTGCTAAGACCCAAAGATGTGGTAATCAGGATATTGCTCTGCGAGGTGTGCCGTTCGGCGGAAAAGAAATCCAACGGGTATTGCTGGCCATCTACCAGAAAGTTTGCAGGCAGGTTATCGAGTTTGATGGAATCGGTCAGCGCTCCATGAATTCCGCCTAAATCAAGAAGGAGGGAATCATTGATGAACACCCATACGTCATCGTCACCCGTAAACTTGAAGACCTGATTGGTGCCGCGCTTGAATTGAAACTGGGCATGGAATTCCATGGTGAATCCAAAATTATGTTGGGGAATCGAAGGCTGCAAATGGCCAAATGTTTTCGGCGATTTTCCCACCGGAACAAAAACGGAATCCTTATCGATGGGGAAGAAATTTGTATTTGTGTATTTAATCGTTCCGTTGCCGCCATCGACAAAAGTCAAGTTGATCTGGAAAGGGCGATTGATAAGCGTGTCTTGGCTGGTTGTATACCATTCCGAAAAACGCGTGCGAAAGCAATCAGTATTCCCGGGCAATTGCACTGGATTTCGATCGTCCGGATCGGCACCGGTTATTTTAATGCGCGCTTGCAAATCACCTATGCCGCTACAGGTCCCATTGGGCTGAAAATCCGGATGGTTGTTGGTGGGATCAATGGTGTTGATTTCCTTGAAGTCACGCACCAAGGCGTTAACGGTCAACGTATTCTTGCGCTGCAAAGCAATAATAGCTGTATCGCGCAAGCCATCCGGATCCTGGACGATAAGACGCACGGAATCCAATCCATACCAACCGGCATTACCCAGAGTGAAATTCATTTTAGTTCCAACCATTGCGGCCGATACGTTATTTCCATTAGACAGCAGGAATTGCATTTGGTCCAACGGATAGGCACAATGGGTTACATACCCCATCAAATCCAAAGGTCGAAATTGCTGACCCAGTTGGGCGACTTGCGTGGGAATGCCAATGATATCGGGACGGCAGCCTGGAATATACCGAACCAGAACAGTATCCCTGCCGATATTTCCAGCGCTGTCCGTAGACTGGGCAACAACCTTATTGCTGCCGGAAACCAATTTTACCCAGCGCGATTGAATCTGTCCGTCCACGGTATAGCGCAGCAGCACTGAGTCAATGCGCACTGAAGTGTCCTGAGCCGGATTCACAATTACCACAGTTGGAGCCTGCGAATCCAAACGATAGGTAACAGTGTCATGGTCCATATTGCCGACGGAATCGGTCGCATCCAGGACCACGGTGTTCAAGCCTTCCGCTAGAATGAAATCCCGGTTATAAGCGACCGCATCTGCCGTATAGGTCACATGCAGAAAGGAATTTGTGACCCAAAATCCGGGAATCGGGCTGATGTTGCTGATGACGGGAGGAACGTCGTCAAGAAAAACGTGAACGGTATCCTGGGCGGAATTGCCGCATTCATTGCTGGCCTGCAAGATAACGGTGTTCAAACCGCTTTTCAACGTTTCATAATGGGTGCGAATGTCTCCATCGATATCCACTACCATCGGCAAAGGATTCACGCCTACGGTGGAATCCAACAAGGGTGAGAGAATGCGAAGCGTGGGAGTGGCAGTATCCGCATCTGAGGGACGGCGCGTGGGTGACCATTTGAGTCGATAATTTTTGCTCACGGCCTGACCGTGCAAGGGTGCACCCGTTTTAATGCTGCGCAAGGTATAATGGGCCGAAATTCCGGCATCCTGACGTAGCGGGGCCACATCCTGCTTCTCCCATTGGGTTGCAAGAGCCAGGAGAGGCAACAGCAACATCGCCATCGCTGTCACATACTGCCTGGCAGAGCCCAGTTTAAAGATCGGATTAAAACAATTCATTCTGTGTGCCACTCAGTTCGAAACCTGAGTCCAGCGCACTGGTAACCGCAACCAGACACTGCCATTATCTGTATTCTCGTAGTAGGTGCCAGCCGAGGCCTGCTGACTGGGGTTGCCGCTGCCCCGCAGGATTTGCGGCGCTCCTTGATAGGCTGGTGCCGTTACCGGCGTTCTAGGCGACAAAGTCTCTTGACTGGCACCCTGACCGATTAAAACTTCAGCGAAGAGACTGGGATTGGCAGTCAGGATTTGGTTCAAATTGCCGTTCGCAACGCCACTGCCAAGGTACAAGGTGAAAAAGCCATCCTTTACCTTGATAGGTTGACCATTTGCCGAGGTAAAATCTTCTTGATAGACGGATGAACCACCAGTTAAATTGGTGAATAGTTTAACCACCATGTCTTTTTCGACCGGAGTCCCTTTGCCCAAAAGGTTGCCGAGATCATCGCGCAACTCCGCAGATACTCCAATCCATTGACTGACCGGGAACTGAGAATAAGGACGTACGGAAACTTTCGCGGTTTGAGAGGGATTGCTTCCGGCCGGGTTAGTGACGATGCAGCCATAAGCGGCGCCAGAATCCACCGACACGAGAATGGGCGTGGTATAAGTTGAGTCGGTAGCACCCGGAATATTGACTGCATTGCGTTGCCATTGAAAGGAAAAGGGTAGGCTACCGGTTACCGAAACAGTGAAGGTGGCTTTCTGACCTTCATAAACCGTTCGTGCTTGTGGCTGTTTTAAAATGACAAGGGAATTTGGATTAACAGCCAGAATGGCGGCATTGGAAGTGGCCACACCACCCCTTCCGGTTACGATGCAGCGAAAGCCAACCCCATTGTCGCTCAGCCGCACGGGCGCGAATTGATAGGCAGCCGAGGTCGCTCCAGAGATGTTTACGGTGTTGCGCTGCCACTGATAGGTAAAGGGAGGCGTACCGGTATGCGTGATTGAAAATCTTGCCGAGTCCCCATCATTTACGGGACTATTGCTAGTCACGGGATTGAGAACCGGTGCCAGCGGTTTCACCGTTAAGATGGCCACGTTGCTGGTTGGCGCTCCGCCGGCATTCGTAACCGTGCAGGAAAATTGGGAATTACTGTCCGCCATGGCAGTGGCTGGAGTGGTATAGCCGATAAGCGTGGCTCCAGGAATGGCGACGCCGCCTTTTTTCCATTGATAGGCAAAGGGTGACGTGCCACTAACGGTTATTGAAAAAGAGGCTGTCTGATTCTCGTTGACGGTAACAGCAGCTGGCTGCAAGGTGAAAACGGGTGGACGCGCATTTACCGTCAACGGAGCATTGTTCGATGTCGCCGTTCCCACGGCATTGGTAACCACAACCGAAAAATTCGCCGCATTATCTGTCATGGTGGTGGCTGGGGATGTGTAAGACGCCAATGTAGCACCGGCTATAGAAATACCATCCTTGCGCCATTGATAGGTAAGTGGGGTTGCGCCTAAGGCGCTTGTGGTAAAAGTAGCCGGGGATGCTTCCGACACGGACTGCGCGGCGGGTTGCAGTGTAAAGTAGGGTGCGGATCCTGTGATGGCCCAATTGACGGCGGCGCGAAATAGGTTTTTACCGTTGGCATTCCATTTTACGGCAGCGTCGCCATCGAGAAAAAATCCAACTCTTCGGCCAGTGGCGTTTTGACCCACCATGGTTGCGCCTACTTCGTAACCGATAATGACCACCTTATTGCTGTCTGAAAGAGTTGCGGAATTTATTTGAGCAATGCGGAAGGCCGTAATCGCAGGCTTGCCCCACAAAATGGTATCCGTTGCCGTCAATACGGTAGAAGTTCCCGTGAAACCGGCAGCCATCGCATGGGTTGGCAGCATTATTTTAATCGCGGTTTGAGTGAGGGTAGATCCAAAATCAGTTCCCGAAACCGTACCAGTCATCTTCATGGTTGGATACAGCCCGTTTTCCCACGTAAGCACCGGAGTGGCGACATTCAGAAATTTTGTGCCAACGT